>NZ_JBTIXF010000009.1:0-154331 GCF_055793945.1 Plantactinospora sp. A48
GCTGGGAACACCCGTTCCTTCGGGGGACGCCCGGTGGGGGGGGGGGGGGAGCTTTTGGTGCGTGGGGGAAACCGGGGGGGGGGGGGGGGGGGCCCCCCCCCCTCCCCGCCCCACGGATACGCCTGGTTGACAGGGGGCCCCTGCTATCCGAAAAGCGATAAGAGGGGGCCCTTCCTTACCGGTCAGACGCCGACCGGGACGTACTCGTCCTGCTCGTCGACGGTCGTCTGGGTGGCGCTGCGGCCGATGCCCTCGTAGACGGCCGGCCGGGCCGAGCGGAGCGCCGCGCCCCAGATCAGGCCGATGACCGCGGCGACCAGCACGATGCCGGGCAGCAGCCAGCGCAGGTAGCTCGGGTTGGTCGGCGCCAGCAGGGCGTTGAAGTTCCACACCAGGATGGTGAGGACACCGCCGAGCAGCAGCGTGGCCAGGGTGGGCGCGATGAGGGTCTGCCACGCGCCCTCCTCGGCCGGGCGGCGGCGGAAGAAGCCGACCACCGACGCGGAGGTGAGGGTCATCAGCAGCACCAGGCCGACCGCCGAGGTGCCGCTCATCCAGGTGAACAGGTCGGCCACCGGGTCGCGGTGGGTGACCACGAACAGCACGACCACGATGAACGCCAGGAACGTCTGGGTCAGCGAACCGGCGATCGGCGAGGCGGACCGGACGCTGGTGCGACCGAGGAACTCCGGCAGCACCCGCTCCCGGCCGAGCGCGAACAGGTACCGGGCCACGCCGTTGTGGAACGACAGCAGCGCGGCGAAGACGCTGGTGATGAACAGGACGTTGGCGACGTCGGCCAGCATCGGGTCGGCGTACTGGGCCAGCGGGCCGAAGACGGCACCCGCGCTCTGCTCGGCGACCACGCCCTGGACCTGGTCCGGACCGTAGAGCACGCTCAGGGCCCAGGCGGACAGCGCGTAGAACAGGCCGGTGAAGGCGACCGCGATGTAGGTGGCCCGGGCCACCGTCCGGCGCGGGTCGCGCACCTCCTCGCTGTAGATCGCCGCGGACTCGAAGCCGGCGAACGCGGCGATGCCAAGGGCGAATACGGCTCCCACCCCGGAGCCGAACAGGTTGCCCAGGCTGAGCCCGGCGAAGCTCACCGTGCCACCGGCAGGGTGACTGAAGGAGATGAGGTCGAAGATGCACACCGCGATGATCTCGGCGATCAGCAGCACGGCCAGCACCGTCGCGTTCAGGTCGACCCGCAGGATGCCGAGCACTCCGACCAGTGCGAGCGCGGCCAGCCCCCAGACCCACCAGGGCGCGTCGATGTCGAACTTCGACTTCATGAAGTCGCCGAAGATGAACCCGAACAGGCCGTACAGACCGAAGTTGATGGTGTTGTAGGCGACCAGCGCGATGAACGATCCGGAGACGCCGGCGGCCCGACCGAGACCGTTGGCCAGGTACGAGTAGAACGCACCCGCGTTGGAGACGTACCGGCTCATCGCCGCGTAACCGACGGCGAAGATGGCCAGCACCGCGGCCAGCACCACGAACGAAATCGGGGTGCCCTTGTTGCCGGTGACCAGGAAGGTGGTGGTGATACCGCCGCCGAGAACGGTGAGGGGGGCCGAGGCGGCGACTGTGAAGAAGACGAGGTGGACGACGCCCAGGCGACGCCGGGCCAGTCCACTGTGCGCAGTGGGGAGGTTGGAGGACAACGGAGTCTCCACAACGTGAGGGGGGGTGTGGGGCTGGATGGGGTGTGGGGCTGGATAACGAGGCCCGATCGTACGGGTACGGTCGGTAACGACTCAAGACGTCGGCTCATAGGACGAAGATTTCATCCGTTCGTATTAGGAAGGTCGATGTCATCCCGGTAAAACCCGGGCAACGGGACGGCCTAGACGCTTGAAAGCGCCGGTAGCGATGCCGTAGGTTCTCCGCGGACCGTGCTGATCTCCTGACCGGCACAGGCCATGTGCGGCACCCCCTCCGCCGGCCACCCGAGGAAGGCCATGACCGAGCTCCGCCTTGCGGATGAACTGTTCCTTATCGGACACGACGAGTACACCGGAAAACCCCGGGCGAACGATGACCTCCTGGGCACCGGACTCGCCGGTGCCGTGCTCGGTGAACTGCTCATCAATCGTCGGATCAGTTGCGCGGGCGGCAAAGTGGTCGTGCTCGACCAGCGTCCGTGGGGCGAGGTCGTCAGCGACGCGGCCCTGGGTGAACTCCAGCGCCGGATGGGCACCTACGTCGTCCGGGCCTGGGTCGAGCACCTACGCGACAACGCCCGTGAGGCGGTCGGCCGGCGACTCGTCGGGCTTGGTCTGGTCCGCCGGGAGGAGAGCCGCGGGATGCTGTCCCGCAAGGGCACCGCCCGGTTCCCCGGCGTCGAGCCGATGGTCTGCGCCCAGCCCCAGGTGCGGCTGGCGTACCAGCTGGAACGGCCCGGCGTCATCCATCCGCAGATGGCCACCCTGGCCGCGCTGCTGCTGGCCCTCGGCCTGGAACACCTGCTCGTGGTGACCATGTCCCGGCAGGAGACCCGGGAACAGCTGAGCCAGATCACCGCGAGCCTGCCGCCGGAGCTGCATGCCCTGGTCACCGGGGTCCAGGCCGCGACGGCCGCGCTGGCGCTGACCGTCCGACGCTGATCCGGGACGCCGGCCCGGCTGGCCGGCGGACGGTCAGTGGCATGCCGAGTCGCTGGCCGAACCGTTCGCGCAGTGTCCGGAGGTGCTGGCCGGCACGTCCAGGGTGGGGTTGCGGTCGAAGAAACCGCTGGGCTTGAGGGTGAACCCGCAGTACTCCACCGGCATCACCGGCCAGTCCTCCGTTCGCGGGAAGTGCGTGGTGCCGAAGGTGTGCCACAGCACGATGTCCGCGTCGTCGATGCCGCGGTCCTTGGCCACGAAGGCCGGCAGCCCGCCGGCGCCCGGGTGCTGGTTGACCTGGTCGCCGGCCGGGTAGCGCTCGGCCGGGTCGTACCGGGTCACCCACAGGTGCCGGGTCGCGAACTCGGCCCGCCGGGCGATCGACGAACCCGGATCGGCCAGCAGCGCCGGCGTACCCTCGGGCCGCAGCAGGTAGCCCACCGGTTGGCCGAGCCGGTTGCTGCTGGTCGGGTTGCTGATCCGCCACACCCGGCCGGCGGCCGCGTCGGCCGTCCTGGCCCCCTCGGACTCCGAGCGCAGCCGGGTGGCGGCACGGGTGAACGCGTTGCCGTACGGGTTGTCGGGGCCGACCGGCACCCGCCGCACGTCCAGCTCGTCGACCGAGTTGCCGATCCCGTCCAGCATCATGTCCAGCCGCGCGCTGAACAGGTGCTGGTGGTACGGCGCGCCCAGGCCGGGCGCCACCTGGGTGGCGTACGGGCTGTCCGACACGTACGCCGAGGTGAAGACGACGCCGGTGGCCTTGACCTCCAGCTGGATGGTGCCGTCGAGGTAGAGGTACCAGTAGAAGCCGTAGTCGTAGTTGCCGACCGTGACGAAGAAGGAGATGACCAGTCGACGCTGCCGGCGGGTCTCGGCCGACTCGGTGAACAGGTCGGTGTGCTTCCAGAGGACGCCGTAGTCCTCCTCGTGCATGCAGATGGCGTTCGGCACCACCCGGGGCCGGCCCTCCCCGTCGGCGAGCACGGCGTCGAAGTAGTGGATCTCGCCGAGGCAGTCGCAGCCCAGCACCAGCGAGTTCACCTGCTGGCCGAGCAGGTACTCCCCCGCGTCGAAGTAGTTCTGCCAGAACCGCACGGGCGACGGGTCGGCGTACGGCACCACCATCTCGGCCACCGACGCCCGGTAGATCAGTGGCCGGTCCCGGTCACCGTCGGCGATGGACACCTGGTGCAGCACCAGGCCCTCGCGCGGGTCGAAGCCGACCCGGAAGGTCCAGTTCTCCCAGCGCACCACATCGTCGTCGTCGACGGTGAAGCTGGCCCCCTCCGGTTGGCTGATCTCGATCGGCTTGAGGCTGGTCCGGGTCGGGCCGACGTACGCCGGGTCGTCGAAGTTGCCCTCCTCCTCGGGCACCGGCAGCAGCTCGTGGTCGATCAGCTCGACGACCCGCCGTTCGATCAGGTCGACGTACGCGACCACGCCGTCGATCGGGTGCGCCCAGCAGTGGTCCTCGGGCCGGTGCGCGAGGAACGACAGCACCCGCAGCATCCGCCGGCCCCGCTCGCCGGGAAACTCGAAGTTGCCGGCCGACAGCGGGCACGGCCGGACCAGGTCGAAGTCGGTGACGCCGCGCCGCCGCAGTGCCGCCCGCCAGCCCGGGTCGGCCTTGACGATCTCGTCGACCGCGATGAACTCCTCAAGCAGGATGGGCGGCTGGCCGTCCACCGCCGGGTCGAGGTCCACCACCTCGTCCAGGGCCGCCCGGGTCAACGACGCCACCGCGGTCCGACTGGCGCCGGTGGCCACGTCGAGCAGCACCGCCCGGACCCGCCGGTCCAGCCCGGCGCCCGGCCGGTGCGCCAGCACCTCGTCCTTGGCCGGCTCCTCCAGCGCCAGGAGGGCGAACCGGACCGTGGGGCCGAGCAGGCCGTGCGTGTCGAACAGCTCCCGGGCCGCGTCGATCTCCGCGGCGGTGAGCCGGGACAACGGGTGACTGGCGGCCCGTTCCGGCACGGAGTCGGCGGGCTGATCTGCGGTCAGCGTCGTCATGACACCCCCTCGGGCGGAGAAGATCGTCCTACCTCGACCTAAGCGGAAACTCTTGAACGTGTCCAGAGTCGGTCTCGCGTTCGATCGTGTGCGGACGGTCAGCGGACTTTCCGCCCAGGATCCCGACGATCTTGCGGTTGTCGGGCCCTTCCGCCGGGTTTGTTCCGTGGCGGGCACGGCTCGCCGGGATCCTGGGCGGGTGGCGCCGGTGGGATCGCGGCGGGACGGCAGAATGCAGCCGGGGGCGGGCAACCCGGCAGAATGCGGCTCGAAACAGCAGGCAGCCCGGAACAACCAGCGCTGGAGGAGGATCGTGACCGAGGCAGTGCACCAGCGGATCGCCGAGGAGCTCGGCGTACACGAGCGGCAGGTACGGGCGGCCGTGGAGCTGCTCGACGGCGGCGCCACGGTGCCGTTCGTCGCCCGGTACCGCAAGGAGGTCACCGGCGCGCTCGACGACGCCCAGCTGCGCACCCTGGAGGAGCGCCTGCGCTACCTGCGCGAGCTGGAGGAACGCCGGGCCGCCGTGCTGGAGTCGATCCGCGCCCAGGGCAAGCTCGACGACGAGCTGGCCGCGCAGATCATGGCGGCCGACTCCAAGGCCCGGCTGGAGGACATCTACCTGCCGTACAAGCCGAAGCGCCGGACCCGGGCGCAGATCGCCCGGGAGGCCGGGCTGGAGCCGCTGGCCGACGGCCTGCTCACGGACCCGACGGTCGAGCCGCGCGCGGCGGCCACCGCGTTCGTCGACCCGGACCGTGGCGTCGCCGACCCGACGGCGGCGCTGGACGGCGCCCGGGCGATCCTCATCGAGCGCTTCGCCGAGGACGCCGACCTGATCGGGTCGCTACGCGAGCGGATGTGGACACGCGGCCGGCTCTCCTCCCGGGTACGCGACGGCCAGGCCGAGGCGGGCGCGAAGTTCGCCGACTACTTCGCCTTCGACGAACCGTTCACCCGGCTGCCCTCGCACCGGGTGCTCGCGGTGTTCCGGGGCGAGAAGGAGGGCGTGCTCGACCTGACCATGGAACCGGAACCGGCCGACGAGCCCGAGCCGGCCACCGGCCCGAGCGGGTACGAGGTCCAGATCGCGGCCCGGTTCGGCGTCACCGACCAGGGCCGCCCCGGTGACCGGTGGTTGGCCGACACCGTCCGGTGGGCCTGGCGTACCCGCATCCTCATCCACCTCGGCGCCGACCTGCGGATGCGGCTGTGGCAGGCGGCCGAGGAGGAGGCCGTCCGGGTCTTCGCCACCAACCTGCGCGATCTGCTGCTGGCCGCCCCGGCCGGCACCCGCGCCACCATGGGCCTCGACCCGGGCCTGCGGACCGGGGTGAAGGTGGCCGTGGTCGACCCGACCGGCAAGGTGGTGGCCACCGACACGATCTATCCGCACGAGCCACGGCGGCAGTGGGACGCGGCGCTCGCCACCCTCGCCAAGCTCGCGGCCCAGCACCGGGTCGACCTGGTGGCGATCGGCAACGGCACCGCGTCCCGGGAGACCGACAAGCTCGCCGGTGACCTGATGAAACAGCATCCCGAGCTGGGATTGACCAAGGTGGTGGTGTCCGAGGCCGGCGCCTCGGTCTACTCCGCCTCGGCGTACGCCTCCCAGGAACTACCGGAGTTGGACGTCTCGCTGCGCGGCGCGGTCTCGATCGCCCGCCGCTTGCAGGATCCGCTGGCCGAACTCGTGAAGATCGACCCCAGATCGATCGGGGTGGGGCAGTACCAGCACGACCTGTCCGAGACCAAGCTGTCCCGGTCACTCGACGCGGTCGTCGAGGACTGCGTGAACGCGGTCGGGGTGGACGTCAACACCGCGTCCGCGCCGCTGCTGGCCCGGGTCTCCGGGATCGGCGCCGGGCTGGCCGAGAACATCGTGCTGCACCGGGACGCCAACGGCCCGTTCCGGTCCCGGTCCACCCTCAAGCAGGTACCCCGGCTGGGCCCGAAGGCGTTCGAGCAGTGCGCGGGCTTCCTGCGCATCCCGGACGGCGACGACCCGCTGGACGCCTCGGGCGTACACCCCGAGTCGTACCCGGTGGTCCGCCGGATTCTCACGAAGACCGGCGGTGACCTGCGGGCACTGATCGGCCGCAGCGCGATCCTGCGCGCGCTGCGGGCCACCGACTTCGTCGACGACAAGTTCGGGCTGCCCACCGTCACGGACATCCTGGCCGAGTTGGAGAAACCCGGCCGCGACCCGCGACCGGCGTTCCGGACCGCCACCTTCGCCGAGGGTGTCGAGAAGATCGGCGACCTCACCCCCGGCATGCTGCTGGAGGGTGTGGTGACGAACGTCGCCGCGTTCGGCGCGTTCGTCGACGTGGGCGTCCACCAGGACGGGTTGGTGCACGTCTCCGCCATGTCGAAGACCTTCGTCAAGGATCCGCGCGACGTGGTCAAGCCCGGTGACGTGGTCCGGGTCAAGGTGCTGGATGTCGACGTACCGCGCAAGCGCATCTCGTTGACCCTGCGCCTGGACGACGAGCCCGGCGCCGGGGCACCGCCACGGGCCGGTGACCGTACGGGCCGGCCGGCCCGGGACGGCTCGGCCCGGGACGGCTCGGCCCGGGGTGCCCGGCCGGGTGCCAACCCCGGCGGGCCGGCCACCGGCACCGACCGGGGCCAGCGCGACGGCCAACGCCGGGACGCCGGTGCCGATCGCGGCCAGCGCACCGACCGGGGCCAGCGCGGCGGGGACGCCGACCGGGGCCAGCGCGGCGGCCGGAGCGGGCAGGGCGGCCGGGGCGGCTCCGGCGGCGGCTTCTCCGGCAGCGCGATGGCCGACGCGCTGCGCCGGGCCGGTCTCGACAAGGGCCTCGACTGAAAGGAAGGGCCCCTTGTTATCGCTTTTCGTATAGCAAGGGGCCCTTCCTAACGGGGCGAACTCCGCCGCGCCGGCCGCTGCCCGGGTGCCGGTCGGCCGGCGGCGTCCGTCGCGGGCGACCCGCCGGCGTCGTCGGTGGCGGTCGGCCGGCGGGTGTCGGTGGCGGTTGGCCGGCGGGTGTCGGTGGCGCGGCGTGTGGTGATCCGGGACCACCAGAGCCGTTGGGCGAGCAGCGTCAGCACCCCGGCGAGCACGATCGCCGAGACGTTGATGAGCAGTTGCAGCGCCGACCCGACCGCCTCGTGGCTGACCCCGTACGCCGTGGCGACCGCGACGTTCGCGGCGGCCGGCACGGTGGTCACCGAGATCAGCACGCCGACCAGCGGGCCGGCGTTGTTCGAGGTCAACGACAGCATGCCGGCCACCCCGGCGAGCAGGCCGACCACCCAGGACAGCGCGTCCGGGCGCCAGATGAAGCTGGTCAGCGGGCGGCTGTCGGAGAGCATCGACCGGTCGATGAGCCCGAGGGCGGTCAGCAGCCAGGTGGCCAGGACGGTGACGGCGATCGCCACCAGGAAACCCGCCACGAGGGCCACCAGGGACCGGCGGATCACCGGGCGGTTGCGCCGGACCAGCGCCACCGACAGCGCGGCCAGCGGACCGAAGTCCGGACCGACCACCATCGCGCCGACGATCAGGATCGGCTGGTCGAGCAGCACGCCGATGCCGGCGATGATGGTCGCCACGGTGAACAGCGCCAGGTACGTCGCCGACAGCCGGGTCTGTTCGCCGGTCTTGTTGGCGATCTCGTCCCAGACCACCGCGTCGGTACCGAGGCCCGGCGCGGCGTGTGTGGCCCGGTCCGCCGCCCGGGACAGGCAGACGTCCACCTCTTCGATGCTGATCCCGCCGTCCCGGTCGACACCCAGGCGTTGAAGACCACCCAGGATCCCGTCGGCGCCCTCCCGGGCGACGTCGCAGAGCACCAGGTCGCCCTCGGGCGAGCGAGCCGCGCCGGGCACCACAGCCAGGTGCGCCACTGCCTCGCTGGCCGCCAACAGGTCGAGCGCCGCGTCGACCTGGCCCGGTGGCACGATGATCCGCAGATGCAGCACGGTCTCCCCGTTCCCCGCGCCGGGCGGCGCGGTCCGGGAAACCCTATGCCGCTGGTCGCGGCGCCGGAATCCGTGGTCGACCGGCGGATCACCGCCCGGACCGGCGGTGGACGCGTCGGGCTCACCGTCGACCAACCCGGTACGCGGCAGTCCGAGCGCTGACACTCCGATCAGCGCGAAAGCCTCTCACATTCGTATCCTCGGCCCGTTCCGGAACGTTGTGCCGAGCAGGTGAGAATGCCGCCACAGAACAATCAGAATATGGTTCGACCTGCTGAAACGCACCGTGCGCGACCCCGTCTGATGCTAGACCTGTTCTGGTGCGGCGTTTGGTTGGTTTGTTTTCAGCCGCCGCTGGTTCGCCCCTCCCGCAATTCATCAGCAGATCCGACTGAAACTCACAATCGCATTCTGAGGCGACCAGGTGACCGACTCACGAATTCCTACTCTCGATTCCCGCGGCACGGCGTGGGACGGCGACCGGAACTGGCTCCGTGGGCCGACGCCCACGCCCGACCCGGAACCGACCGGGCTGGCAGCCACGGCCGGGCTGACGATCACAGCCGGATCGGCAGCCATGCCCGGCCCGGCACCGACCGGGCTGGCAGCCACGCCGGGACCGCCGACGCCCGGACCGCCCAAACCCGGACCGCCGCCCACGCCCGGACCGCCCAGGCCAGGACCGCCGCCGAAGCCCGGACCGCCGCCCAGGCCCGGACCACCACCGGCCGCGCCGAGCCCCGGCGCGGCCACCCGGGTGGTCAAGCGCCTCCTCGACATCACGCTGGCGGCGCTGCTGTTCGTGCTCACCCTGCCGCTCCTGCTGCTCGGCATGGCGCTGGTCTGGATCGAACTGGGCCGTCCGATCTTCTTCACGCAGGAGCGCACCGGCTACCGCATGCGCCGGTTCCGGATGTACAAGCTGCGTACGATGCGACCCGAGTTGACGCCGGACGGGCGGCGACTCGGCCACGGTGAGCGATGCGGGCCGCTGAGCCAGCTGTTGCGCAGGTCCAGCATCGACGAGCTGCCACAGCTGATCAACATCCTCGGCGGAGAGCTGAGCCTGGTCGGCCCCCGCCCGCTGCTGCCCAGGTACGACCCCTGGTACACCGCCCGGGAGCGGGCCAGGTTCACCGTCCGCCCGGGGATCACCGGGCTGTCCCAGGTGGCCGGCCGCAACCAGGTGCCCTGGGACCGGCGGCTGGCGCTCGACGTACGGTACGTCGCCGAGTGGTCGCTGCTGCTGGACCTGAAGATCCTGCTCAGGACCGCAGGTGTCGTCGTCCTCGGCACCGGGGTGGCGGCGGACCCGACAGCGATCATGCTCGACCTGGACGAGGAACGCGCCCTGGTATGCGCGCGCTGACCGGTGCCGGGGTCGAGACGTTGACGGCCAGCGCGCCGATCCTGCGGCAGGCCGCCGAGCTGCTGGCGGACGGCCTGCCGCCGCTCTGCCGGCCCCTGGTGGCGTACCGCGCGCCGAGATACTCCCGCTATCTCGCGGCGGCGTTGGCGCCGCCACCCGCCCAGCGCACCGTGATCCTGCGCGGGCGTACCGCCGGGTCGGATCTGGTCGCGGTGGCGGACTGGCGGCTGCTGCCGGACGCGCTGCTGCTCAACGGGATCGCGGTGCGTGACGGGTGGCGCGGCAGGGGCCTGGGCGGCACGCTGCTCGCCGACGGCGAGCGGCTGGCCCGCGACCTCGGGCTCACCGACCTGCTGCTGGACGTCGCCGTGGACAACGAACCGGCCCGCCGGCTCTACCAGCGGGACGGCTTCGTCGACCTGGCTGTCTCGCACTGGTCCTGGCACGGCCTCCGGCCCGGCCTGGGTCGAACGGCGGACCGGCTCCGGATCACGGACTGGCCCCAGTTCCTGGCGCACTACACCGAATACGGGTTCGCCGACTGCACCGTCCGGGACGCCGCCGGAGCGGTGCGACCGGTGCGCGTCGTCGGCGACGCGGTACGGGCGGACGAACCCGCCGACGTCGCGGTGCTGAGCCGCCTCGGCGCGGCGTTGCCCCCGGTGTCGCTGGCGTACCGGGTGACCTCGCCCGACCCCGACCAACCGGTCGGTCGGGCCGGCCCGGCGTTCGCGCGGTTCGCGCGGATGCGCCGACGGCTCGACTGAACCCCGGCAGTCAACCGACCAGAGAAGGAAACCACAATGGTCAGTTCGCCCTCCCTCGACACCGCCGGTCCCGCGCGGCAACGCCGGGATTCGGCGCCCGGTCCGGTGTACCTCTCGCCGCCTGACATCGGACCGTTGGAGGAGTCGTACCTGCTGGCGGCCTTCCGGGCCGGTCAGGTCAGCCCGTTCGGCCCGGACGTGGACGCCTTCGAGGCCGAGGTGGCGGTCCGGACCGGCACCGGGTACGCGCTGGCCACCAGCTCCGGCACGGCGGCGCTGCACCTGGCCCTGCTCGGCGTCGGCGCCGGGCCGGGCGACGTGGTGGTGGTGCCGTCGCTGACCTTCGCGGCCACCGCGAACGCGGTCGCGTACACCGGCGCCCAGCCCGTCTTCGTCGACTCGGAACCCGCGACCGGGAACCTGGACGCCACGCTGGTGGCCGAGCTGCTGCCCCGGTTGCGGGCGGCGGGGCGGCGGGTCGCCGCCGTCATGACCGTCGACCTGTTCGGCACCTGCGCCGACTACGACGCTCTGCTGCCGGTCTGCGAGCGCGCCGGCGTACCGGTGATCGAGGACGCCGCGGAGGCACTCGGCGCGAGCTACCGCGGGCGTCCGGCGGGGTCCTTCGGGTACGCCGCGGTGCTGTCGTTCCAGCACAACAAGATCATCACCACCTCGAGCGGCGGCATGCTGCTCTCCGACGACCCGGCGTTCGTCGCCCGGTGCCGCTACCTGGCCGCCCAGGCCCGGCAGCCGGTGACGCACTACGAGCACACCGAGATCGGGTACAACTACCGGCTCAGCAACCTGCTGGCGGCGCTCGGCCGGGCCCAGCTACGCCGGTTGGACGGCATGCTGGTGCGCCGCCGGCGGCTTCGGCAGCGGTACGCCGACCTGTTCGCCACGGTGCCGGAGGTACGGCTTCTCGGCGACGCCGACGAGGGCGGCAACAGCTGGATGAACACCCTGGTGATGGAGTCCGACACCGCCGGTTGGCAACTCGCCGAACTCGGCGCCCACCTGGCCGCGTTGGACATCGAGACCCGCCCGGTGTTCAAACCGATGCATCTGCAACCCGTCTACGCCGACGCGCCGGCGACGCTCACCGGGGTGGCCCAGCGACTGTTCGACACCGGCCTGATCCTGCCCAGCGGTTCGGCGCTGAGCGACGCCCAGATCGACCGGGTGTGCTGGGCCGTCGAGCGGTTCCTGGGCAGCCGATGAGCCCGGAGTTCAGCGTCGCCGACAGCGCCTCGGCCGATCCGGCGGTCGACGCCGACTGCCCCGACGTCTACTTCACCGCCGGTTACGGGGCCGCCGCCGCGCTCGCCGAGGGTGGCGCCTGGTACCGGGCCGAGCTGGGTGGACGGTTGCTGCTGCCGTACGTCGTCCGGGGCATCGACCACCCGGTAGCCGACCGCCACACCGCGAATCACCACACCGCTAATCACCAAACCGGGCGTCACCACGCCGCGGACCGCCACGCCGCCGGCCCGGACGCCGGTTCCCGAGGGCACCCGGAGGCCATCGGGCCGCCCGTGGTGGACGCGGTCAGCCCGTACGGTTACTGCGGCCTGTACGTGCCGCCGGGCACCTCGGACCGCGACCTCGCCCGGTTCTGGACCAGCACCGTGGAGCACTGGCGGGGACAGGGCCTGGTCAGCCTGTTCCTGCGGTTCTCCCCGCTGGAACCGGACTCGGTGGCCGCCGTCCGTCGGCTGGGGGCGGTGTCGCTCACCCTGCGGGGAACCACCGTGACCGTCCCGGTGGACCAGGGGCCGGAGCAGGTCTGGACCGCGATGCAGGGCCGGTCGCGGACCGCGGTCCGCAAGGCCCGCCGGCTGGGTCTGCGGGCCACCGTCCGGGTCGCCGAGGACCTCGACCTGGCCCCCGGGTCGGCGTTCCGGCGCCGGTACGCGGAGACGATGGCCCGGGTGGGCAGCGCGCCCGGTTACCTCTTCCCGGACGCCTACTACCGCCGGCTGCGCTCCGGGTTGGACAAGGACCTGGCCCTGGCGGAGGTGCGGGATCCGGATGGCGACGTGGTGGCGGCGGCGCTCATGATGTCGCACCGGGACCGGCTGCACTACCACCTGGCCGGGTCGCTCCCGGAGGCCGCCCGCGACGGCGCCAACAACCTGCTGGTGTGGACGTTGCTGGCGCACGCCGCCGAGCACGGGTACCGCACCGTCCACCTCGGCGGCGGGGTCGGTGGCGACGGCGGGTTGCTGCGGTTCAAGGAGTCCTTCGGCGGCAGGTTGACCCAGCTGTGGACCGGCGGGGTGGTGCTCGACCGGGACCGGTACGCCGAGCTGGTCGCCGACCGGGCCGACGCGCTCGGCCTGCCCGCCGACCGGCTCGCCTCAAGCGGCTTCTTCCCGGCGTACCGGGCGGCCGGCTGAGCAGGCCGGCGCGGCGCTCGCCGGTCAGGCGGGCGGGCGGCGGATCCCGGCCCAGTCGTGGTGCCGGCGGACCGTGGACAGGATGAAGTCGACGACCCGACGCGAGGTGTCCGGGACCTGGTAGTCGACCGGGCACGGCACGCCCTCGGTGGTCGCCTGCCGGATCGCGACCCGGACCGCCTCGACCACGCCCTCGGGGTCCAGCCCCGTCATGATCAGCGTGCCGGCGTCGAGTGCCTCCGGCCGTTCTATCGACTCGCGCAGCGTCACGGCCGGGAAGCCCAGGATGGCGGCCTCCTCACCGATGGTGCCGCTGTCCGACAGCGTGCAGCGGGCCGCCATCTCCAGCCGTACGTAGTCGAGCAGCCCGAACGGTTCGTGGAAGGAGATGCCCTCCAGGGTGGTCGGGTCCGGCGCCAGTGACTCCAGCCGTTTGCGGGTACGCGGGTGCGTCGACACCAGCACCGGCAGCTGCCACGTCCGGTGGACCGCGCGCAGGCAGCGCAGCAGCCGGTCCAGCCGGGCGGCGTCGTCGACGTTCTCCTCCCGGTGGGCGCTGACCACGAAGTACCCACCCGCTTCCAGCCCGAGCTGGTCGAGCACGCGGGACCGCTCGACATCGGCCCGGTAGAACTCCAGCACCTCACGCATGGGCGAGCCGGTGTGCAGGATCCGGCGTGGGTGCAGGCCCTCGGCCAGCAGGTTCCGCCGGGCGTGTTCGGTGTAGACGAGGTTGAAGTCGGCCACGTGGTCGACCAGCCGCCGGTTGGTCTCCTCGGGCACGTTGAGGTCGAAACACCGGTTGCCCGCCTCCATGTGGTAGACGGGCACCCGCATCCGCCGGGCGATCAGGGCCGCGATGCAGCTGTTCGTGTCGCCCAGCACGAGCAGGGCGTCCGGCCGGGACTCGGTGATGGCCTGCTCCACGCCGGCCAGCACGCCGCCCAGCACCCGCCCGAGCGACGTCGTGTCGACCTGGAGGAACCGGTCCGGCCGGCGCAGCCGCAGGTCCCGGAAGAAGATGTCGGACAGGCTGGGGTCCCAGTTCTGTCCGGTGTGTACCAGCAGGTGATCCAGCGTGTCGTCGAGCCGGGCGATGACCCGGGACAGCCGGATGATCTCGGGGCGGGTGCCGACCACCGTCATCACCCGGGTCACGACGACGGCCCCTGGGCGATCGCCTTCGCCATGATGTCCTCGAACTGGTCGAGTCCCACCCGCAGCGACATCCGGTCGAGATACAGCTGCCGGGCCCGTTCCCCCATCGCCGCCCGGTCCCGGTCGGGGGTCGCCGCGGCGGCGGCGAACTGGTCGGCCAGCGCCCGCCAGTCCTCCGGCGGGCAGGTGAAACCGACGCCGGCCGCCCGGACGATGCGCCCGGCGTCGCCACCGGCGGACACGATCACGGGAACTCCGCAGGCCAGCGCGGCCTGTAGCTTGGACGGCACCGTACCGCGCAGCCCGGGGGCGTCCCGCAGGCAGACCACCTGGTAGTCGACCGCGGCGTACAGTTCCGCCATCTCGCCGGGTGGGCGCCGGCCGAGGAAGCGGACGTTCGTGGCGTCCAGCTCGCCGGCCAACCGGCGGGCCGCCGGCTCCTCGTCGCCGGAGCCGACGATGACCAGGTCGACCTGGTCGGACCGGGCCGCCGCGGCGCGGATGGCGGTCTCCACCCGTTGGAGCGGGCCGATGTTGCCGGCGAACATCAGGGTGCGGCGGCCGGTGTGCCCGAGGGCCGCGCGGGCCGCCGCCGAGGCCGGCACCGGCCGGAACAGCCGGTCGTCGGTCCAGTTGAACACCACCCGCACCTTGGCCGGGTCGGCGCCCCGCTCGACCACCAGTTCGGCCATGGCGGGTGAGATCACGGCGATGGCGGTGGCCCGCGCGTACAGGTGCCGCATCGCGATCTCGATGGTCCGGCGCAGCGCCCGGCCCCGCCGCCCGCCCGGGGCCATGCCGGAGTGCAGCACCGACTCCGGCCAGGGGTCCTGGATGTGCAGCACGAACGGCGTCCGGCGCAGGCTCCGGGCCAGGGCTGCCGGGGCCGCCGAGGTGGGCGGGGTCAGATAGACGTAGTTGACGTCGGTGTCGGCCAGGTAGCGGACGCCCGCGAGGGAACTGGCCGCGCCGAACGACAGGTAACTCGCGCCGCGCCGGACCGCCGAGCGGTCGTGGCTGGGGTACGCGGGGACGCGCCGGACCGTCAGGCCGCCCTCGGTGCTCCGGTGGTGCCACCGCTGCCGGTAGCCCGGATACGTCCGGCCCTGCGGATAGCTCGGGAAGGTGGTGAGCACCCGCACCTCGTGGCCCCGCTCGACCAGGCCGGTGGCCAGGTTGCCCGGGATGAACGAGTCCTCCGGGGGGTACCACTGGCTGATCAGGCCGACCCTCACGCGGCCACCCCGATCCGCTCGTCCTCGGTCTCCCCGACCGACTCGGGGTAGGTGTCCGGCCGGTCCGGGTCGAACAGCTCGTTCGTCCAGAACAGCGTGAGCAGCTCGTCGGTGCCGGTGTTCACCAGCCGGTGCGCCCACATGGTCGGCATGTCGACGACCACCGGGGCGTCCCCGGTCACCGCGAACCGGACCACCTCGGGTCCGCCGCCGACCCGCCGCAGCGCGATCTCCGCCGTACCGCGCAGCACCGCGAAGCGTTCCACCTTGGCCAGATGGAAGTGCTCGCCGCGGACGGCGCCCGGCCGGGTGGTGGAGCAGAACGTCTGCCCCGGTCCCCACGGGGCCCGGACCACCTCCACGAGGTCGCCCCGGGCGTCGCCGCGCCGGGCCAGCGCCACCGGGTACCGCTGCGGGAAGCAGTGCGAGCGGTACGTGTTGAACAGCCGGACCGCGTGCCGGTCGGCCAGCGGTGGCAACTCACCGGTCCGGTAGCCGACGGCGATCGCGGTCAGCCGGTCGGCCAGGCTCCGCACGCCGATCCGCAGCGCCGGCATGGTGGCGTCCCAGGGACCTCCCGGCGGCGCGCCCGCCAACCGGGCCGCCGCGTCGGTGACGTGGACGAGGTCCAGTTCCCGGTCGTCCCGCACGTCGGGCTGACCGTCGTCGGCGAGCACCCGGCAGAACGTCGCCACCGCCGAGTTGTAGAACGGGCGACCGTGTTCGCCGTACAGGTGCGGCAACCGCACGTCGTCCAGCTCGCCGACACCGGCGAGGGTGACCGCCGCGGCGGCCTTGGAGTCGCCGTACGGGGTGCCGTTGCCGGCCTGGACGGAGTTCGCGAAGACGATCCGGGGCGGCCGGGCGCAGCGGGCCACCCCCCGGGCCACCGCCGCCGCGAGTTGGACGTTGCCGGCGGCGACGTCCGCCGGCACGCCGCGGTTGACCCCCGCCAGGTGCAGCAGCCGGTCGGTGCCGTCGACGGCGGCGGCGAACCGGGCGGGGTCGGCCAGGTGAGCCCGGGACACCTCGACCGGCTCCGGCCAGCCGAGCGCGTGGGCCAGCACCCGCAGGTGCCAACCGAGGAACCCGCCGGAGCCGGTGACGGCGAGCCGGGTCATGCCGGCACCGGGTCGCGCAGGGCCAGCTCCGCACGGATCTCCGGCAGCGCGGCCAGCAGCTCCATCACCTCCGGTACGGCGAGCCGGCGGGTGTTGGCCGAGGTGAAGTCCGCGTGGGCGGTGACCTTCCGGTCGCCCTCGCTGACGTAGAGCGCGTAGTTGAGGTCGCGGGCGTCCACCGGCACCCGGAGGAAGTCCCCGAAGTCGTCCGCCTGCGCCAGTTCCTCCCGGCTGGCCAGTGTCTCGTCCCGCTTCTCGCCGTGCCGTACGCCGATCACGTCGACCTTGGCCGGCACGCCGAACAGCTGGCACACCGCCTCGGCGAGATCGCCCATGGTGCAGGCCGGTGCCTTGCGGATGAACACGTCCCCGGGTCGGGCGTGCGCGAAGGCGTGCTCCACGAGGTCCACCGACTCGGCCAGCGACATCAGGAAGCGGGTCATCCCCGGGTCGGTGATGGTCAGCGGCCGGCCGGCCTTGAGCTGCTCGACGAACAGCGGGAGCACCGAGCCACGGGAGTACATGACGTTGCCGTACCGGACGCAGCAGACGACCGTCTCACTGTCCCGGTTGTTCCGGGCGTGCGCCTGGGCCACCTTCTCCATCAACGCCTTGCTCATCCCCATGGCGTTGATCGGGTGGACCGCCTTGTCGGTGCTGAGCACCACCATCGAGTCGACCCCGGTCCGGTGCGCGGCCTCCACCACGTTGGCGCTGCCCAGCACGTTGGTGCGGACGGCCTCCAGCGGGAAGAACTCGCACGACGGCACCTGCTTGAGCGCCGCGGCGTGGAACACGTGGTCCACGCCGCGCGCCGCGCGCAGCACGCTGTCGAAGTCGCGCACGTCCCCGACGTGGTAGCGCACCCGGTCGTCGCCGAGCGAGCGCCGCATCGCGTCCTGCTTGGCCTCGTCCCGGCTGAAGATCCGTACCTCGGCGACGTCCTGGCCGAGCAGCCGGCGGGTCATCGTCTGGCCGAACGAGCCGGTCCCGCCGGTGATCAACACCCGGCGCCCGGAGAGGGAAAAGGTCACAATGTCTCCCGATTTGCGGCTTCTTTGCGCTCAACGACCGAGGTGGTCTCCAGGTGGCGCCCGGTTCGACCGGGCTCCCCGAGCCGGTCGGGTCCGGCGCGCGCGGGCGGGTCCACCCCGGCCACCGGGTGCGGCCTGGCCAGCAGCAGCACCGCGAACAGCACCCACATCACGGTGGCCACCCGGTTCGCGGTGAGCGCCGGGTAGCCGAAGGACCCCGCGATCGCGATCAGGACCAGACCCCCGGCGAGCCGCGAGGCGTCCGCTTCGAGCACTGCGCGCCGGGCCAGCCAGGCCCGCAGCAGCACCAGCAGGACAATCGTGTACGCCGCGACACCGATGAGCCCGGAAACGGCAAACGCCTCCAGCCAGGCGTTGTCGTAGGCGGTGTCGATGCCCGCCAGGCCGTACCCGGAGATCGGTGACCCGGCCAGGATCGCCGAGGTGAAGCTGCCCAGCGAGCCGCGCTGACCGTACCGCCCGGCGGTGTAGAGCCGGACGACGTCCACACCCTCGGTCGGCAGGACATACGAGCTGATCCGGCCGAGCAGGTCCGTGCTGGTCCCCCGGGTCAGGGCCTTCTCCAGCAGTACGGACAGCGCCGGGCCGACCAGCAGGACCGGAACCCACCGCGCCGGCCGGTTGCTCACCGTCCTGATCACCTGCCACAGCCCGACCGGCAGACCGACCAGCAGGAAGATCTTCGAGACGGTGAGCAGCCCGCCCATGACGACGCCGGCCACCACGACCAGGAGCCAGGTGGTACGCCGGGCGAGCAGGTAGACGGCGGCCAGCAGGGCGATCGCGTAGAACTGCCCGCCCTCGGCCGGCTGGTTGAAGATGCCGGAATAGCGACCGCCCCAGGAGGCGCGCTCCGCCGTCGACTGGATGTCCTGGGTGGTCACCCGCATCCAGAACATCGAGAGGTACGTGTCGGCGGTCTGGCTGGTCATCGACCAGAACGCGAGGCAGGCGTTGACGCAGGCGATGACGACCACGACCGCGCAGCTCGCCCGCAGGAAGGGCCGGACCGGCTGCCGGCCCAGCACCATCCAACCCGCCAGCAGCGCGACGACCGGCATGAGGAGGTTGTCGAGTTCCGCCAGCGGCGCCGGGCCGAGCCCCACCTCCGGGTTGGGCGGCGGCGGAAGAACCGTGCCGAACAGCGCCACCACGAGTTCCAGGGTCAGCGCGGCGACGATCAGCAGACCGGCTCCGCTCGGCCGCATCCGCGACCACCAGGCGAGCACCACCCCCATCAGGCAGGTCGAGTAGACGGCGACCTGCTCGACGCGGAGCCCGCCGTACAGGTACGGCCCCATGGCGGCGGCCACCAGCGTCGCCAGCAGCAGCGGTCGCCAGCGTTCCCGGTCCGTACCCGGATCGAGCATCGACCGGACTGATCGAGGTCCCGGATGCATCCTCGTGCCCTCCCAGAGATCACGCACGGTGGCTACCGGCTCCGTACGGGTGGTGGCTCCGTGCCGGGTCGACGCCCGTCGCCGGACCGCCGGGACCGGACCACGCAGCCGGACCGCCGGGACCGGACCACGCAGCCGGACCGCCGGGGCCGGACCACGCAGCCGGACCGCCGGGGCCGGACCACGCCGCCGGACCGCCGGGGCCGGGCGGGTCGGCCCGGCCGGGCCGGTCGGCCGGCGGCCGGCGTACCGCGCGCAGCATGAACAGCAGGGTGACCAGACTGGTCACGTCCGAGGCCAGCGCGGCGCCCTCGATGCCGAACGGCGGCACCAGGGCCGCCAGCATGACGGCGATGGTCACCGCGCCCGTGCCCTGGGCCCGGGCGATCGACATCGGCCTGCCGCGGCCGAGCAGGATCGAACCGCAGATCTGGCCCACGGCCAGGAAGACGCCACCCGGGGCCATCAGCCAGGCGACGACGACGACCCGGTCGAACCCCGGACCGAAGGCCCGGGGTACCGCCCAGGCGGCGGACGCCGTGGCGGCCAGCATCAGGCCCGCCGCCATGGTCCCCCCGGTCAGCAGCGCCCGGCGCTGGATCCGCGCGACGGCCGCCGGCTCGGCGGCGGCCAGCCTCGGGAAGGCGACGTAACCGACGGCCGCGCCGATCGGGACCGCCAGCGTGGTCAGGGTGGTGGCCACGGCGTAGTTGCCGAGCATGGCCGGGCTCACCGTCACGGAGAGCACCATCTGGTCGAGCCGGGTCGCCACGACCGTGGGCAGGAGCGACGCCAGCTGGCCGAGCCCGTAGCGCGTCATCGGCCGGGCCAGCGTACGGGACGCCGTGCCGCCGGTCAGGCCCTGGCGGCGGGCGTACAGGCAGGCCAGGATCGTCTGCACCGCGCTCGACCCGGCTATCGCGCCGAGCGCCGTCGGCACCGTGAGCGACCCAGTGGCGTGCAGCACCACGATGAAGGTCAGCTGCAACGCCGGCTGGGCGAGTCGGACGACGTTCCACCGCCGTACCGCCCGGGCGAGCAGCCCGAAGGTGTAGGCGATCCCGAGGAACGTGACGAGACAGGTGGCGAACATCAGCCGGTACGCCCCGACCGGCGCCCCGGTCCGGGCGGCGATGAGCGGGGCGGCCAGCAGCCCGACGGCCAGCGTCGCGGTACCGGAGGCCAGCGCGAGGTTCCGGGCGGTGGCCAGGTGGTCGGCGCCCCGGTCCGGGTAACGGGCGACGAAGTACGTGGTGGCCACGCCCTGGCCCAGGTCGCCGACGGTGAGCAGCAGGGTGAACCACACCGTCACCGCGCCGTACTGGCCGCGCTCGGTCGCGCCGAGGGAACGGGCCACCACCAGCCCGGCGGTCCCCGCCGCCACCGTCGCGACCGCCGAGAACAGCGTCGTCCGGGCGGAGTCGCCGCGCAGCACCATCCAGACGCCACGACCGCGCCGACCCGACCGGGCGGCCGGACCGGCCAGGGCGACCGGCCCACCGGCGGTGAGCGGAGCGGCCTGCTCGGCACGTCCGGACACCGTCAACTCCGGGGGGAGGGGCCGATCCACGCCGGTTCAACGACACGCGCTGACCCGTGTTACGGCGGAAGATCCCCCGACCCCGTCCCACCTCGTCGACCGTGACCAGACCCGCCGGCCCTCGTTAGGGAGGTTGCGCCGCAGCGGTCTGCCCACCGAGGCAGCCGTCCGCCCACCGGGGCGCGGATCCGGCGGAACCGACGACAGCCAGGAAGGACCGTGCCGATGTACTCCTCGGCCGATACGGCGCCGCTGGTCGACGTCGCAGGCAGCCAGTGCGGGGGCGCGGCCCGGTGGCGGACCGAGCTGGAGGGCTACCTGTGCGAGTCCGCCCGGCCCGTCCGGGTCGTCGGTGCCGGCCGCGCCGTGACGCCACCCTGGCTGGTCCGCCGGGAGCTGCTCGCCGTCGGCCACCCCCTCGCGGTCGCGCCGAACAACGTCGGTTTCATCGCCGGCGGAACCGAGCGCCGGCTGCTGCTGCGCAACGCGCTCCAGTTCCTGCACCCCTCGGAGCGGGAACTGCTCGCCGGCATGCCGCGGGCGTTCCACGCGAAGATACCCATGGTCCGGCGGCTCGCGTCAAGGTCCGACGTGGTGGTGGTGCCGACTTCGGCGATGGCCGCCCGGGTCCTGGACCACCTGCCGGCGCTGGCGGACCGGCTGGTGGTCCGGCCGCATCCGGTGACCACCGTCGGCACCCGCGCGGCCACCCCGGACCCGGTGATCCTGGTTCCGGTGGTACCCGGCCCGTACAAGAACCTGGTACCGCAGCTACGGCTGCTGCTGGCCGCCGCCGACCGGCTCCGGCACCCGGCCCGGATCGCGCTCACCGCCAGCCCGGACGAGGTACCCGCCGACGTGACCGGGCATCCGCGGGTACGGCTGCTCGGCCGGATCCGGCACGACGCGCTCACCGCGATCTGGCGTCGCGCGACCGCCGCCTTCTACCCGTCGGTGGTGGAGTCCTTCGGTTATCCGCTGGCCGAGGCCCGGGTCTACGGCGTACCGGTGCTGGCGCCGGACACCACGCAGACCCGGGAGGTGGCCGGTGCCGCCCTGCGCGGCTACCGGCCGGACGATCCGGCGAGCCTGGCCGACGCCCTCGCCGGGTGCGCCGAACAGCCGGTCGCGGAACCCGACGCCTTCGACCGCGACACCTACTTCGACCTCCTGTTCGACCTTCCCGTCCGGCAGCGGCCCGCGGAACCAGCCCGGACCGCCGTGCCGAGCAGCAGATTGGACCCGCGCGCATGACCGCCGCCCGTACCCCCTCGCCCTCGTCCGAGACCCGGTTCTACGAGTCGTACACCAGCCCCGTCGGGCTCGACGGCGACACGGCCGTGGCCCGCGTCTACCGCCGGGACATCCGGCCGTACCTGCCGAGCGGCGGCGGCTCCGGTCGGGTCCTCGACATCGGGTGCGGCCGGGGGGCGCTGGTCCGGTTGATGCTGGCCGACGGGCTGGACGCGTTCGGGGTGGACCGCGGTCCGGAGCAGGTCCGGCTGGCCCGGGCCAGTGGACTCGACCGGGTGGTGGAGGGTGACCTGCACGACCACCTCGACGCCACGGCCGGCGGGTGGGACGCGATCGTCGCCACCGACGTCCTGGAACACCTGTCCACGGACGACCTGCTGCGCACGTTCGAGGACGTGCGGCGGGCACTGCGGCCGGGTGGCGTCTTCGTGGCCAGGGTGCCCAACGCCATCAGCCCGATGGGCGGTCACATCATGTACGGCGACATCACCCACCAGACCTGGTTCACCCGGCGCAGCATCGCGCAGCTCGCCTCGGTCGCCGGCTTCGGATCGGTGGACTGCTTCGCGTGTCCGCCCCCGGTCCACGGCCTCCTGAGCCTGGGCCGGGCGACCATCTGGCGTGCGGTGAGCGCCTGCTACAAACTCGCCCTGATCGCCGAGACGGGTCAGACGAGGGGGCACATCGTCACCCAGAACCTGACGTTCGTGGCCCGGCGGGCTCCGGCCGACGGCGGACGGGCACCGGGACCCCGCCCGGCGACGGCGCTCGACGGACCACCCCGGGACTGAGCCGTGGACCGGGCCACCGGGCGGGTGGGGGTCCCGGTCTCCCGCCGGGCCCGAGCCGCCCGGACGGCCCCGGCCGGTCGACCGGACCGGGGACCCGGTTTCGCCGGACGCCCCGGGATGGTGAGGTGGACCCATGCGGAACAACCAGATCGGCCTCGCCCTGCATCCCACCCGGGACGTCACCGACGTCGTGTCGACGATCCTCGGCTGGGCCGGGCAGCACGGCGTCACCGTCCTGGTCGACCGCCGGGACGCGCACCGGGTGCCGGCCGAGGTGCTGCCGGCCGACCAGGACACCCTGGTGGAGGAGTGCGACGCGCTGATCAGCATCGGCGGTGACGGAACGATGCTCGGCGCGCTGCGGATGACCGTGAACCGGCCCAAGCCGGTGCTGGGCGTCCACCTGGGCCGGGTGGGGTTCCTCGTCGAGGTGGATCCGCCGGGGCTGCCCCGGGCGCTGGACCGGCTCGCCGCCCGTGACTTCACGATCGAGCCGCGTAGCTGTCTGCGGTGCGCGGTCTGCGGGGAGGGTGTGGTGGCGTTCAACGACATCGCGCTGGCCCGGCAGCCCGGGGAGGGTTTCGTGAACGCCACCCTGGCCATCGACGACCAGGAGTACGGCTACTACCGGTGCGACGCCCTGGTGCTCAGCACACCGTCCGGATCCACCGCGTACAGCTACGCGGCGGGCGGCCCGCTGGTGTCGCCGGCCACCGAGGCCGTGGTGATGACCCCGTCCGCGCCGATGGCCGGGATCAGCCGCTCGGTGGTGCTCTCCCCCACCGAGCGCATCCGGGTGGAGCTGCGGCCGGACAGCGGTCGGGTGGCCGTGGAGGTGGACGGCCACGTCGTCCGGCACGTCGAGGGCGGTGGTGCGCTGGAGGTCCGGTTCCAGGCCGCCGCCGGGCAGGTGGTGCGGTTCGACCCGCGCCGCTACCGGGAACGCAGCCAGCTCAAACTGAGTCTGCTGGACCTGCCGCTGCCACCCGAGCAGCTTCGGGAACTGCTGGTCGAGTCACCGCGCCGGCAGGACGCGCCGCCGGACTGACCGGGCGGAGGTCGCCGGCCCGTCAGGCGGGTGGCGGGCCGCCGTGCGCCGGCCGACGGCAGTAACGCCCCGTGATCGTCCGTCGTTGAAGCGGTGTACGGCTTCGCGGAAGGACCTCACATGCTGATAGAGGTGGATGCCTCGTGCGTCGGGCCCGGCCACTCGGCCGGGGTCGAACTGTTCACCTACGGTCTGCTGCGGGGCTTCGGCGCCCTCGCGTCGCACGAGATCCGGGTGGACATCCTGCGCGGCACGCTGGCCGACTGGCGCCGGGAGGTCCCCGCCGAGGGGATCCGGTGGACCGAGAGCGACGTACCGCTGCTCCTGGACAGCCGGCTCGGGCAGCGGCTCCGGCGGCACCTGCCCCGGCAGCTCCTCGCCTCGCCCGCCGCCCGCGGGATGGTGGACCTGATCCGCGGCCGGGCGCGGCCGGCCCGAGCGACCGGTGCCGACGTCACGCTCTATCCGTGGCACTGCGTTCCGGCCCGGTCCAGGCCGTCGGTCGTCGTGCTGCACGACCTGCGCCAGTTCCAACCCGGCCTCGGGTCGGAAGGCTTCGCGAAGGTGATCCGGGACAACGTGGCCCGCGCCTCGGCGGTGGTGGTCTCCTGGCCGCACCCGTTCCAGCAGGCGTTGCGACACTTCCCCGACTTCCGCGACAAGATGACGATGATCCCGCTGCCGACCCTGCACACCCGCCCGCCGGACCTCGCGCCGAGACCGGAACCCGGTCTGCTGCTCTACCCGTCGTCGCTGGGCCGGCACAAGAACCACGCCACCCTGCTGGAGGCGATGGCACTGCTGCCGGAACTCACGCTCGTCTGTCCCGGCCCGATCGTCGAGCCACAGGCGCACCAGGTGCGGCAGCGGATCGCCCGGCCGGACCTCGCGGGGCGGGTGCGGTTCCCGGGCTTCGTCCCGGCCGATCAACTGGCCGACCTCTACTCCCGGGCCAGCGCCGTGGTGATCCCGTCGGTCTGGGAGGCGGCCAGCGGCCCGATGTTCGAGGCGTTCAGCTGGGGTCTTCCGGTGGCCTGCTCGGACGTCGAGCCGCTGCGCGCCCAGGCCGAGTTCGCCCGGGCGGACGTGCGCTTCTTCGACGCCCACGACCCGCGTTCGATCGCCGACACGATCCGCGAACTCCTGGCGAACCGGGACCACCACGCCCGCGCCTCGGTCCGGGCCGGGCAACTCCTGGCCGCCCGCACCTGGACGGACACGGCCCGGGACTACACCGCCGTGCTGGAGTGGGTCGGGTCCGGGCGCTCGGGCCCGATTCCGGTCTCGTCGTTCCTCGCCCCGGCCCGGTGACCGGACGGTTGACACCGTCCCAGCTGACACCGTCGCCACGCGCGGCCGGACCCGCGATTGTCATCCTCGGCACCTCCGGGCACGCGCGCGAGGTCGCGGCCATCGCGGAGGCCGCCGGTGACTGCCGGCTGCTGGGCTGCCTGGGTCCGCCCGACCCGACGCGACTCGCCCGGCTCCCGGTCCCCTGGCTCGGTGACGACGACCGGTTGGCCGACCTCGACCCCGACGTCCGGTACGTGATCGGGGTGGGCTCCGGGGCCGTGCGGGCCCGGCTGGACGCGACCCTGCGCGGGTCCGGACGTCCGGCCGCGTCGCTGACCCATCCGGCGGCCAGCCTCGGCCCACGCACGGTCCGGCAACCCGGCGTGCTGATCTGGCCCGGCGCGGTCCTGACCGCCGACATCACGGCCGGGCGGCACGTACACGTCGGCGCCAACGTGTCGGTCGGACACGACACCCGGCTCGACGACTACGTGACGCTGCTGCCCGGATGCGCGGTCGCGGGCTCGGTGCGGCTGCACGAGGGCGTGACCATCGGCGCGGGGGCGACGGTCATCGACGGCATCGAGGTGGGCGCGGGCGCCATGGTGGGAGCCGGCGCGGCGGTGGTCCGGGACGTACCGCCGCACACCGTGGTGGTGGGGGTGCCGGCCCGGCCCCTGCGTCGCGACTGACCACCGGCCGGACCCGGTGACTAGGGCGAACACAACCATCACCCAACGTAGTCGTTAGGACTACGGATCCCGCTACCCCGGTCAGCCGAAGGAGGCTGCGTAGTGACACGTACGGCCCTGGTCACTGGCATCACCGGCCAGGACGGCAGCTACCTGGCCGAGCACCTGCTGGACAAGGGCTACGTGGTCCACGGGATCAAACGGCGGTCGTCCAGCTTCAACACCGAGCGCATCGAGCGGGCCCACGTGCATCCCCGGGAGGCCGACTCCCGGATGTTCCTGCACTACGGTGACCTGCTCGACGTCGGCTCGCTGATCCGGCTCCTCCGGGAGGTACGCCCGGACGAGATCTACAACCTGGGCGCGCAGAGCCACGTACGGGTGTCCTTCGACGTCCCCGACTACACGGCCGAGGTGACCGGCCTGGGCTCCGTACGCCTGCTCGAGGCCGTGCGGGCCGCGGACCTCGACTGCCGGTACTACCAGGCGTCGTCGTCGGAGATGTTCGGCGCCACCCCGCCGCCGCAGCGGGAGGAGACGCCCTTCCACCCGCGCAGTCCGTACGGTTGTGCCAAGGTCTTCGCCTACTGGTCGGCGGTCAACTACCGCGAGTCCTGGGGGATGCACTGCGTCAACGGCATCCTGTTCAACCACGAGAGCCCGCGCCGGGGCGAGAACTTCGTGACCCGCAAGATCACCCGGGCGATCGCCCGGATCGAGGCCGGCATCCAGCACAAGCTCTACCTCGGCAACCTCGACGCGGTACGGGACTGGGGGTACGCGCCGGAGTACGTCGAGGCGATGTGGCTGGCCATGCAGCACGACCGTCCGGACGACTTCGTGGTCGCCACGGGCGAGGGCCACACCGTACGCGAGTTCGTCGAGGCCGCGTTCGGCTACGCCGGGCTCGACTGGCACGAGTACGTCGTCGTCAACGATCCCAGTTACCTCCGGCCGGCGGAGGTCGACGCCCTGATCGGCGACTACACGAAGGCCCGCCGGCAACTCGGGTGGGCGCCCAAGACGCTGTTCGCCGACCTTGTCCGCGTCATGGTGGACGCCGACCGGACCCTGCTGGAGGACGAGCGGATGGGCCGCCGGATCCGGGTGGACCGGTGACCACCGGGTCCCGGCCGGCTCCGGGGCACGTGGTCGGCCAGCCCGCGCCGGTGGGGCCGGAGCGGCCCACGACCGGCCAGCGCTCACCGGCCGGGCCGGAGCGGCCCGGGTCCGGCGGCGAGCCGTTGACCCGCTACCCGGTCTCCCAGCCCACGCTCACCGAGTTGGAACGCCGGTACCTGTTGGACGCCTTCGACAGTGGATGGATCTCGTCGCACGGTCCCTACCTGAGCCGGTTCGAGGACGAGTTCGCCCGGCGCTGCGGCACACCGGCGTGTGTCGGCACCAACAACGGGACGACCGCGCTGCATCTGGTGCTCGCCGCCGCCGGGATCGGGCCGGGTGACGAGGTGGTCGTACCGGCCCTGACCTACGTCGCCACGGCGAACGCGGTCGCCTACTGCGGAGCCCGACCGGTCTTCGTCGACGTCCGGCCCGACACCTGGTGCGTCGACCCGGCGGCCGTCGCCGCCGCGGTCGGACCCCGCACCCGGGCGGTGCTCGCGGTGGACCTGTACGGCCATCCCGCGGACTATCCGGCGCTGCGGGCCGTGTGCGCCCGGCACGGGCTGCTGCTGCTGGCCGACGCGGCGGAGTCGTTCGGTGCCACCCTCGCCGGCCGGCCGGTGGGTGGGCTCGCCGACGCCAGCACGTTCTCGTTCTTCGGCAACAAGGTCCTGACCTGCGGCGAAGGTGGCTGTGTCACCACCGCCGACCCGCGACTGGCCGAGCGGATGCGCCGGCTGCGCAACCAGGGCATGGACCCGGACCGCCGGTACTACTTCCCGGAACGGGGCTACAACTACCGGCTCACCAACCCGGCGGCGGCGCTGCTGTGCGCCCAACTGGAGCGGGCCGACGACATCATCGCGCGGCGCGACCGGGTCATCGAGACCTACGAACGCGGGCTGGCCGGGCTGGGCCTGTTCGCGGCCCAACCGGTCGCCCCCGCCGTCCGGCGCGCGCCCTGGATGGCGTCGTTCCTGGTCGACGGGGCGCTGCGGGACCACCGGGACGAGTTGGCGCACGGGCTCGACCGGCTCGGCGTGGACAGCCGGCCGTTCTTCATCCCGGTGCCGGACCTGCCGCCGTACGCGGACAGCCCCGGTGACTTTCCGGTCTCGGCCGAGCTGGCCCGGCGCGGTCTGAACCTGCCGACCTACCCCGACCTGACCGGCCCGGACCTCGGCATCATCGTCGGCCGGATCCGGCAGGCCGCCACGGCACTGGCCGGCGCCCCGGCGTCGCCGCCGCCGTTCCGACCGGCCCGGGAAGACCGGCTCAGGCCCGCTTGAGCACCTCGGAGACGAGTTCCCGGGCCTCGTCCTGGATCCGGGTCAGGTGGTCCCGGCCCTGGAACGACTCCGCGTAGATCTTGTAGACGTCCTCGGTGCCGGACGGCCGGGCGGCGAACCAGCCGGACTCGGTGGTGACCTTCAGGCCGCCGATCGACGCGGCGTTCCCGGGCGCCTGGGTCAGGGTCGCGGTGATCGGCTCGCCGGCCAGTTCCTTCGCGGTCACCTGCTCGGGCGACAGCCTGCCGAGCACCGCCTTCTCGTCCCGGCTGGCCGGGGCGTCGATCCGGGCGTACGCGGGGTCACCGAACCGGGACACCAGCTCGGCGTAGTGCTCGCTGGGCGTTCGGCCGGTCACCCCGATGATCTCGGACGCGAGCAGGCAGAGCAGGATGCCGTCCTTGTCGGTGGTCCAGACGCTGCCGTCGCGACGCAGGAAGGACGCCCCCGCGCTCTCCTCACCACCGAACCCGACCGAGCCGTCGAGCAGGCCGGGAACGAACCACTTGAAGCCCACCGGCACCTCGACCAGCCGGCGGCCCAGGTCGGCGGCCACCCGGTCGATCATGGATGACGAGACCAGCGTCTTGCCCACGCCGGCGTCGGCCGACCAGCCGGCGCGGTTGGCGAACAGGTACGAGATGGCCACCGCGAGGTAGTGGTTGGGGTTCATCAGGCCGGCGTCCGGGGTGACGATGCCGTGCCGGTCCGCGTCGGCGTCGTTGCCGGTGGCGATCTGGAACCGGTCCCGCTGGCCGATCAGCGCGGCCATCGCGTTCGGCGACGAGCAGTCCATCCGGATCTTGCCGTCGGTGTCCAGCGTCATGAACCGCCAGGTCGGGTCGACCAGCGGGTTGACCACGGTGAGGTCCAGCCGGTGCCGGTCGGCGATCTCGCCCCAGTACGCCACGCTGGCCCCGCCCAGCGGGTCGGCACCGATCCGCACCCCGGCCGACCGGATGGCGTCGATGTCGAGGGCCGCCGGCAGGTCGTCGACGTACCGGCCGAGGAAGTCGTACGTTCCGGTGGTGTCGGCGGCGCGGGCCCGCGCGTACGGCAGCCGCCGCACCCCGGTCAGGCCGTCCCGGATCAGTTCGTTGGCGCGGTCCTGGATCCACCTCGTGGCGTCGGTGTCGGCTGGCCCGCCGTTGGTGGGGTTGTACTTGTAGCCGCCGTCGGCCGGCGGGTTGTGCGACGGGGTGATCACCACGCCGTCGGCCAGCCCGCCGTCCCGACCCCGGTTGTACGTGAGGATGGCGTGCGACAGCGCCGGGGTGGGGGTGTAGCCGTCCCGGCTGTCCAGCAGCAGGTTGACCCCGTTCGCGGCGAACACCTCGACCGCGTCGACGGTGGCCGGCTCGGACAGCGCGTGGGTGTCCCGGGCCAGGAACAGCGGGCCGTCCACCCCGTTGGCCGCCCGGTAGTCGCAGACCGCCTGGCTGATCGCGACGATGTGGTCGGAGTTGAAGGCGTTGCCGAAGCTCGATCCGCGATGGCCCGAGGTGCCGAAGGCGACCTGCTGGGCCGGGTCCGTCGGGTCGGGATGCCCGGCGTAGTACGCGGTGACCAGCTTCGGCACGTCGACCAGGTCGCTCGGCTCGGCGGGCTGCCCGGCGCGGGGATGGGCCATCTGGTTCGTCCTCCTGATCACCGTGACGGGCCGCCCCGGGTTACCCCGGAACGCCCCGAACATACCTTTCGTCCCACCGCCGACCCACCGCCGGGCCCGGCCGCCTCGCCGCCGGTCGATGCCGGCCGCGTCACCGCCGTGGCCGGTCCGGCCCCGCCGGCTCGCCGCCGTGGCCGGCCGAACCCGCTCAGGGTTCGATCCGCTGCCCCTTGCCGATCACCACGATGCCGTTCTTGGACACGGTGTAGCGCTCGCGGTCCCGCTCAAGGTCGACACCGATCTCCACACCTTCGGGCACGATGACGTTCTTGTCGAGGATGGCGTTGCGCACCACGGCGTGTCGGCCGATGTCCACCCCCTCCATCAACACCGATCCCTCCACCTGGGCCCACGAGTGGACCCGGACGTTCGGCGAGACCACCGAGTTCTCCACCAGCGAACCCGAGATCACCACGCCGGGCGAGACCATCGAGCCGACCGCCCGGCCGACCCGCTCCTGCCAACCGTGGACGAACTTGGCCGGCGGCCACGGCGGATAGTCGGTGTAGATCGGCCACTGGGTATTGTAGAGATTGAAGATCGGGTGGATCGAGATCAGGTCCATGTGCGCCTCGTAGAACGAGTCGAGCGTCCCGACATCCCGCCAGTACCCACGGTCCCGTTCGGTGCTGCCCGGCACCTCGTTGTCGCGGAAGTCGTACACGTTGGCCTCGCCCCGCTCGACCAGCATCGGGATGATGCTGCCGCCCATGTCGTGCTTGCTGGTCTTGTCGGCCGCGTCCCGCTCGACCGCCTCGCAGAGCGCTTTCGTGTCGAAGATGTAGTTGCCCATCGAGGCGAAGATCTCATCCGGCGCGTCGGGCAGGCCCACGGCGTCGGTCGGCTTCTCGCGGAACGCCCGGATCTGCTGGCGGTCGCCGCCCACCTCGATCACGCCGAACTGGTCGGCCTGGGACAGCGGCTGCCGGATGCCGGCGACGGTCACCCCGGCGCCGGACTCGATGTGGTGTTCCAGCATCTGCCGGGGATCCATCCGGTAGATGTGGTCGGCACCGAAGACGATCACGTGGTCCGGCTGCTCGTCGTTGATCAGATTGAAGCTCTGGTAGATGGCGTCCGCCGAGCCGGCGAACCACCAGGGGCCGCGGCGCTGCTGGGCGGGCACCGGCGCCACGTAGTTGCCCAGCAGGTTCGACATCCGCCAGGTCTTGGTGACGTGCCGGTCCAGCGAGTGCGACTTGTACTGCGTCAGCACCACGATCTTGAGGAACCCGGCGTTCGCCAGGTTGGACAGCACAAAGTCGATCATTCGGTACATCCCGCCGAACGGGACGGCCGGCTTGGCGCGGTCGGCGGTGAGCGGCATGAGGCGTTTGCCCTCGCCGCCGGCGAGGACGATAGCGAGGACCTTGGGAGCCATACCCGAGACGCTAACCACACCGGTCCCAGTTCACCACTCGTACGAGCAACCAGTTGCGCCGCGACCAGCGGAGGTTAGGGTGCGGGACGTGACCGATCCCACCGCCCGCCGCGACGGGCTGCGCGTCGACCTGCTCACCCGGGAGTACCCGCCGGAGGTGTACGGCGGGGCCGGCGTCCACGTCGAATACCTGGCCCGGGAGCTGCGGTCCCGGGCCGACGTCCGGGTGCGCTGCTTCGGCGGGCCGCGCTCCGAACCGGGCGTGACCGCGTACTCCGACCCGAGCGGCCTGGCCGGCGCGAACGCCGCGCTGCGTACCCTGGGCGTCGACCTGGAGATGGCCGCCGACTGCGCCGGCAGCGACGTGGTGCACAGCCACACCTGGTACGCGAACCTGGCGGGGCACGTCGCCAAGCTGCTGCACGGGGTGCCGCACGTGGCGACCGTACACAGCCTGGAGCCGCTGCGACCGTGGAAGGCCGAGCAGCTCGGCGGCGGGTACACGTTGTCGTCCTGGTGTGAGCGGACCGCGCTGGAGGCCGCCGACGCGGTGATCGCGGTCTCCGCGGGAATGGCCCGGGACGTCCGGGCCGCGTATCCGGCGGTCGACCCGGACCGGATCCACGTCGTCCACAACGGCATCGACACCGAGCAGTACGCGCCGGATTCCGGCACCGACGTGTTGGACCGGCTGGGCATCGACCCGGCCCGGCCGAGCGTGGTCTATGTGGGGCGGATCACTCGACAGAAGGGCCTGCCCTACCTGCTGCGGGCGGCCCGTTCGCTGCCGGCCGACGCGCAGCTGGTGCTGCTGGCCGGCGCCCCGGACACCCCGGAGATCGCCGCCGAGGTGACGGGGCTGGTCGACGAGCTGCGGGGCAGCCGGCAGGGCGTGGTCTGGATCGCCGAGATGCTGCCCAAGCACGAGGTGATCCAGGTCCTCACGCACAGCACCGTGTTCGTCTGCCCGTCGGTGTACGAGCCGATGGGGATCGTCAACCTGGAGGCGATGGCCTGCGAGACGGCCGTGGTCGCCACCGCGACCGGCGGCATCCCGGAGGTGGTCGACGACGGGGTGACCGGGCTGCTGGTGCCGATCGAGCAGGCGGCGGACGGCACCGGGACACCGCTGGATCCGGAGCGTTTCGTGGCCGACCTGGCCGAGGCGATCACCACGCTGCTGTCCGATCCCGCCCGGACCGCCGAGTTCGGTCGCGCCGGTCGGCGGCGGGCCGTCGACCACTTCTCCTGGGACTCCATCGCCGAGCGCACCGTGGAGGTGTACCGGTCCGTGCTCGGCTGACGGCCCGCCGAGCGCCGACCGGCGCTCCACCGGCCGACCGGCACCGCGAGTCGGCGACCACCGGCCGACCGGCGATCCGCCGGTCGGCCACCGCCGGTTCGGCACCGCCGGTCGGCCGGCGGTCCGCCGTCATCCGCCGGAGATCACCGGAAGTATGATCTCGGCCGGCGGACCCGAGCGGTGGACAGTAGGTTGGCAGGCGTGACTGGACGGTTTCCGATCGAAGAGGTCTCCCCGTCGGTGGCCTGCGGCAGGTATCCGGCCAAGGCCGTCGTCGGCGAGCTCGTGCCGGTGTCGGCCCTCGCCTACCGCGAGGGGCACCACGCACTCGGCTGCGTCGTCGTCTGGCAGGGCCCCGACGGCACCCCCCGGCCGGCGGTGCGGATGACACCTGGCGAACACCGGGACGACAGGTGGCACGCCGCCATCCAGCCCGACGGGGTGGGGCTGTGGAGTTTCGCCGTGGAGGCGTTCGACGACCCGTACCTCACCTGGAAGGACGCGGTCACCAAGAAGATCGCCGCCGGTCAGGGGATCGAGGACCTGGCCAACGACCTGGCCGAGGGCGCCGCGGTGCTGGAGGAGGCCCGTGCGGGCGTACCGGCCCGGCTGCGGACCCGGCTGCGCGCCGCGGCCACGGCGCTGCGCGACGGCCAGCTCGGCCTCGGGGAACGCGTGACGCCGGCGCTGGACCTGGCCGAGGTGCTCTGGGCCCACCCGGTGCGCCGGCTGGTCACCCGGTCGGACCGGTACCAGCTGTGGGTGGACCGCCCCCGGGCGCTCTTCTCGGCCTGGTACGAGTTCTTCCCGCGCTCCGAGGGAGCGGTTCCGGCCACCGTCGACGCCCCGGCCCGGTCCGGCACCTTCGGCACCGCGCAGGACCGGCTGCCCGGGGTCGCCGCCATGGGCTTCGACGTGCTCTACCTGCCGCCCATCCACCCGATCGGGCGGGTCAACCGCAAGGGTCGCAACAACACCCTGGTGGCCGGGCCGGACGACGTCGGCTCGCCGTGGGCGATCGGCGCGGCCGAGGGCGGTCACGACGCCATCCACCCCGACCTGGGTACGGCCGCCGACTTCCGGGACTTCATCGCCGCCGCCGCCGAGGTGGGCCTGGAGGTGGCGATGGACCTCGCGTTGCAGTGCGCGCCGGACCACCCGTGGGTGACCGAGCACCCGGAGTGGTTCACCACCCGCCCGGACGGCTCCGTCGCGTACGCGGAGAACCCGCCGAAGAAGTACCAGGACATCTACCCGCTGAACTTCGACATCGACCCGGAGGGCATCCGCGCCGAGGTGTTGCGGGTGGTGCTGCACTGGGTGGGTGAGGGCATTCGGATCTTCCGGGTGGACAACCCGCACACCAAGCCGTTCGACTTCTGGCACTGGCTGATCGGCGAGGTCAAGCGGGTCGACCCGGACGTGCTGTTCCTGGCCGAGGCGTTCACCCGGCCGGCGATCATGCACGGCCTCGGCAGGATCGGCTTCAGCCAGTCGTACACGTACTTCACCTGGCGGACCACCGCCGGGGAGCTGCGCGAGTACTGCGAGCAGCTGGTGGCGGCGGCCGACTACATGCGGCCCAACTTCTGGCCCAACACGCCCGACATCCTGCACGAGACGTTGCAGCACGGCGGCCCGCCGATGTTCAAGATCCGGGCCGTGCTGGCCAGCCTGCTCTCCCCCTCGTGGGGCATGTACGCCGGGTTCGAGCTGTTCGAGCACGTGGCCCGGCCGGGCGCCGAGGAGTACATCGACAACGAGAAGTTCGAGCTGAAGCCCCGGGACTGGGCCGCCGCGGCGGCGGAGGGCCGTTCGCTGGCGCCGTTCATCGCCCGGCTGAACGCGATCCGCCGGAACAACCCGGCCCTGCACTGGCTGCGGAACCTGCGATTCCACGAGATCGACAACCCGGCGCTGCTGTGCTGGTCGAAGCGGGACCCGGCGACCGGCAACACCGTGCTGGTGATCTGCTCGTTCGACGCCGAGCACGTGCAGTGGGGCAACACCACGTTGGACATGCCGGCGCTGGGCTTCGACTGGCACGAACGGTTCACGGTGGCCGACGAGCTCACCGGCGTACGGTACGACTGGGGGCAGCGCAACGCGGTCCGGCTGGACCCGTACCTCTACCCCGCGCACGTCTTCACCATCCACCGGCAGGGCGCGGAGCCGGCGGCCGCGGCGGCCACGCCCACCGGTATGGCCACCCTGGCGGTGACCCCGCCGACCGGTGCGCCCGCACGCCCCGCCCGGCGCGCCCGCAAACCGGCCGCGCCGGCCCCGACCGCCGCACCCAAGGCCACCCTCGAACCGGCGCCGGAACCGACCCCCCAGCCGACCTCGACCGCCGCGCCGGCCCGGCGTACCCGCAAGACCACCGCGTCCAAGGCCACGCCCGCGCCCGAACCGACCCCCCAGCCGGCGACCGCCGCACCCACCCGGCGCACCCGCAAGACCACCGCGCCCAGGGCCACGCCCGCGCCCGAACCGCCGCCCCAGCCGGCGACCGCCGCACCCACCCGGCGTACCCGCAAGACCACCGCACCCAGGGCCACCCCCGAACCGACGGCGCCCCCGACCGGGGAACCGGTCCCGACCACCGGGCCGGACGGTGAGGCCGCCGCGCGGACCCCGGCCAAGCGGGCCGGCACCGGCCGGGCGGGCCGGACCAGCCCGACCACGCGGACGACACGGACGACGAAACGAGCCGAGGGATGACCATGGACGAGCTGATCGCCGGTACGGCGCACGATCCGCACGCCCTGCTCGGAGCGCACCCGAACGGTGGCCGCACGGTGATCCGTACCCTGCGGCGCGGCTGCGGTACGGCGGCCGTGGTCGTCGGCGGCCGGCGCAGGACGATGCGCCAGGTGCACGACGCCGGGGTGTTCGAGGCCACCCTGCCGGGCAAGGTCCTCGACTACCGGATCGAGGTGGACGGCGAGGTGCGGGACGACCCGTACCGGTTCCCGCCGACCCTCGGTGAGCTGGACCTGCACCTGATAGCCGAGGGCCGGCACGAGCGGCTCTGGGACGCCCTCGGGGCTCGAGTCCGGACCATCGACGGCACCTCCGGGGTGTCGTTCGCGGTCTGGGCGCCCAGCGCGCGGGGCGTACGGGTGATCGGCGACTTCACCGGGTGGGACGTGCATGGCGGCTGGCCGATGCGGTCGCTCGGCGGCAGCGGCGTGTGGGAGGTCTTCGTCCCGGACGCCGTGGCCGGCCAGCGCTACAAGTACCGGATCCTGGGTCCGGACGGGGTGTGGCGGGACAAGGCCGACCCGATGGCCCGGCGCACCGAGGTGCCACCGGCCAACGCCTCCGTGATCCACGAGTCACGGTACGACTGGGGTGACGCCGAGTGGTTGGCCCGGCGCCCCCGGCGGCAGGTGCACCAGGAGCCGATGAGCGTGTACGAGGTGCACCTCGGCTCCTGGCGACCCGGCCTGTCCTACCGCGAACTGGCCGACCAGCTGACCGAGTACGTCGTCGAACTGGGCTTCACCCATGTCGAGTTGCTGCCGGTGATGGAGCATCCGTACGGCGGCTCGTGGGGTTACCAGGTCACCGGCTACTACGCCCCGACGGCCCGGTTCGGTGACCCGGACGAGTTCCGGCACCTGATCGACCGGTTGCACCAGGCGGGCATCGGGGTGCTGCTGGACTGGGTGCCGGCGCACTTCCCCCGGGACGAGTGGGCCCTGGCGCGGTTCGACGGCACCGCGTTGTACGAGCACCCCGACCCGCGCCGTGGCGAACACCCGGACTGGGGCACCTACGTCTTCGACTACGGCCGGCCCGAGGTGCGCAACTTCCTGGTCGCCAACGCCCTGTACTGGTGCGACGAGTTCCACGTGGACGGGCTGCGGGTGGACGCCGTCGCCTCGATGCTCTACCTGGACTACTCCCGGCCGGACGGGCAGTGGCTGCCGAACCGGTACGGCGGCCGGGAGAACCTGGAGGCCATCTCGTTCCTCCAGGAGGTGAACGCGACCGTCTACAAGCACCATCCGGGGACGGTGATGGTGGCCGAGGAGTCGACGGCCTGGCCCGCGGTCACCCGGGCGACCTCCACCGGTGGCCTCGGGTTCGGTCTCAAGTGGAACATGGGCTGGATGCACGACACCCTCGCGTACCTGGCGAAGGATCCCATCTACCGGCGCTACCACCAGCAACAGCTCACCTTCTCCCTGGTGTACGCCTGGAGCGAGAACTACCTGCTGCCGATCAGCCACGACGAGGTGGTCCACGGCAAGGGTTCGCTGACCGGCAAGATGCCCGGCGACACCTGGCAGCGACTGGCCAACACCCGGGCGCTGCTGGCGTTGATGTGGGCGCATCCGGGCAAGCAGTTGCTCTTCATGGGCTGTGAGCTGGGCGACGACCGGGAGTGGAGCGAAACCCGGGGACTCGACTGGTACCTGCTGCACGATCCCGCCCGCGCGGGCGTGCAGCGGCTGGTGGCGGACCTGAACCGGGCGTACCGGAGCACCCCGGCGCTGTGGTCGCAGGACACCGCCCCGTCGGGCTTCCGCTGGATCGTCGGGGACGACGAGGCGAACAACACCCTCGCCTTCGTCCGGATCGCGCTGGACGGCTCGCCCCTGGTGTGTGTGCTGAACTTCGCGTCCGTGCCGCACGAGGACTACCGGGTCGGCCTGCCGCTGGCCGGCCGGTGGATCGAGATGATCAATACGGACGCCCACCTGTACGGCGGTTCCGGGGTGGGCAACCTGGGCGCCGTCGAGGCGGAGAGCGTGCCGTGGCACGGGCTGCCCGCCTCGGCCGCGCTGCGCCTGCCACCCCTCGGCGCGCTCTGGCTGCGCCCGGCCTGACCCCGACGCGCGCACTGGCCGCGCCCAGAACCGGACGTCGAGGTTAAGCGGGGGCCCTTCCTATACCGAAAGCGATAACAGGGGGCCCTTCCTTTCAGACCAGGCCGGCGCGTTTGAGCAGTTTGAACAGGCCGGCCCCGTCGGGCGCCGACAGCCACCGCTGGCCGTCCGGGCCGCTGTCCGCCGGGTGGCCGGGCGGGGTCGGGAAGGCACCGGCCAGCACGGCCTGGGTCGGGGAGAGTCGCCGGATCGCCACCCCGGCCACGTTCGCCGGGTGCGCGGCGGCGAACTCCGCGTAGATCTCCTGGTCGTGCTGCCCGTCGTCACCGATCAGCAGCCACCTGACCTCGGGAAACTCCCGGGCCAGCCGGGCCAGGGTGGCCCGCTTGTGCTCCTTGCCGCTGCGGAACCACCGGTCCGCCGTGGGTCCCCAGTCGGTCAGCAGCAGCGGCCCCGCCGGGTACAGGTGCCGGGAGAGGAACCGGGTCAGCGTCGGCGCGACGTTCCAGGCACCGGTGGACAGGTAGAAGACCGGTGCGCCGGGATGGGCGGTGGCCAGCCGTTCGAACAGTACGGCCATCCCGGGTACGGCCATCCGGGCGTGCTCGTCCAGCACGAAGGTGTTCCACGCCGCCAGCAGCGGCCGGGGCAGCGCGGTGACCATCACCGTGTCGTCGATGTCGGACAGGACGCCGAACCGCACCTCGGGGTCGATGATCCGGATCGGCGCCTCGACCGGGCTGGCGTCGGGAGCGCCGATCCGCACGGCCGCCCAGCCCGGCTGGAACTCCCCCTCGACCCGGACGTCGATGAAACCGCTGCGGTCGGTCCGCGCCTCGTGCCGGCGCCCGCCCGCCTCGATCAGCACCGGGGCGTGCTTGGCCGGCAGGGTGGCGAAGCTGCGCCAGCCGCGCAGTTTCTCCGGGCGTGGGACCGGGCGGGCGTCGATGCGGCCCAGCACGACCCGGCCCATCACCCGGGCCCACCCGCACCCGCCGTAACCGGTGTACGCGACAATCTGCGGTCGCCAGCCGCGCCGGCGCAGCCGGCGCTCGGCCAGTTGGTGGATGGCGTCCTCGATCCGCGCGGCGCGGTGCAGGCGGCGCGGGTCGACCGCCTCGCCGACGGGAGTGAGCGACACGCTGCCACCCTGCCACACCCCGGCGCCACCGGCACGCCACGCCCGGCTTCCGGGCCGTGCGGTCACGCGGTTCGCGAAAAAGATCCGCTTCATCCGCCTGGCTGCGAGGATGGGTTCGGGGGTGACGAGAGGCCGTGGCGACAGCGGGCAGCCTGCGGCGGCCCGGCCGGGCCGGCTGGGCGCGCCGGGCGCCGGACCGGCCAGCCGCGGTGGCGCTGTTGCTCGGCGCCCTGGGGTTCGGCTACCGGCTGGTGCTCGTCCTGCTGACCGTGCCCGGCGGCAACAGCGACGAGGCGACCTTCGGCATCGCCGCCATGCACATCGCGGCCGGCACCGACCAACCGGTCTTCCTGTACGGCCAGCGCTACATGGGCACCGTCGAGTCGTATCTGGCGGCGCCGCTGTTCGCCGTCGCCGGACCGTCCTGGCCGGCCCTGCGACTGCCCCTGCTCGCGCTCTGGGCGCTGTTCGTGCTGGGCAGCTACCGACTGACCCGACGGATCTGCTCGCCCTGGTTGGCCACCTTCACCGTGGGCCTGCTCGCGCTCGGCTCGGAGCGGGTGATCCAGGATCAGCTCACCGCCGTCGGTGGCCGGCCGGAGACCAGGCCCGCGGTCGTCGCGCTGCTGCTGCTCGCACTGGCCGTCGGGGAACGCCGGATGCGGCGCGGCTGGATCGGGTACGCCGGCTTCGGACTGCTGTCCGGGCTGGTCCTCTGGGACGACTGGCTGGTCCTGCCGTACCTCGCCGCGGCCGGGGCGGCGCTGCTGGTCGCGGCCGGACGGGCACTGATCGGCCGGGCCGGGCTGGTGCTGGTGGCCGGCTTCGCCGTCGGCCTGCTGCCGCTGATCCTGGCCAACCTCCACCCGCCGGACGGCCAGGACTCGCTGTCGGTGCTGCGTGAACTCAGCCACGGCGACAGCGCGCCGGCCACCCTGGGGCAACGGCTGCACGGTGCCGTCGAGGTCGGCGTACCGCTGGCCGGTGGCGCCTGCCCGCCGGCGGGCTGCGTACCCGGCCGGATCTGGTGGGCGGGGCTCTATCTGCTGTTGCTGCTGGCCGCGGTCGTGCTGGCCGGCTGGGAACTGCGCCGGGACCGCCGGACGGGCCGGGACGGCCGGGTCCGCGCCGCCGTCCGGCTCGCGCTGGTCGCGGGCGCGGCACTGACCCTGGTCGGGTACGTCCGGAACGACCTGGCCGGCACCGCGCCGCTGCAGAGCGCCCGTTACCTGTCCCTGCTCCAGGTCTCGCTGCCGATCATGCTCTGGCCGCTGTGGCGGGCCGCGACCTGGCTCGGCGACCGGCGGCTCCGCACCGACCGGCGGCTCGGCACCGACCGACCCGGCCGGATCCTCGCCGGTGGGGTCGCCACCGTCCTGCTGGCCGCGCTGACCACCACGATGGTCTGGGCGACCGCCGACTTCCTCGGTCGGGTCGGCCCGACCCGGGACGAGGAGCGGCAGGCGCGGCAGGTGGCCACCGCGCTGCGGCTGGCCGGTGTCCGGTACGTCTACGCCGAGTACTGGACCTGCGACCGGCTCGTCTTCAACGCCCGTGAGCGGGTCGCCTGCGCGGTGCTCGACCAGCGCCTGCGGCCCGGCCAGAACCGGTGGGCGGGTTACCGGCAGCAGGTCGACGCGGCACCCCGGCCCGGGTACCTGTTCGACCTCGACGGGCCGGCGGACCGGGCCTTCCAGCGGTTCCTCGAGCAGCGCGGCGCCAGCGGCGTGGTGCGGACGATCGGGGCGTACCGGCTCTACCAGCCGGACACCGGCCGCCGGCCGTGGCGGTGACACCCGGCCGAGGTCAGCCTTCCGGCGTACCGTGCGAGAAGATCACCGGTGCCACCGGGCGCCGATCCCGGTCCCGGTCCCGGTCCGCGCCACGGTCGGGGACCGCGCCGATGGTCGGCCCGGACCACGTCACCCCGACCCTGGGGGGCGCCTCGTCGCGCGTACCGCCGGGGTGTCCGGCCGGCTGTCCGGCGGGCGGCTCGGGGGCCGCCGGCGCGTCCGCCGCCGGCCGGTGTTCCCCGGTGGCGACCAGCAGCTCGTACGCCCGCTCGACCGGCAGCCGCCCGCTGGTGATGGCCAGTTTGAGCGCCACCGGTGCGGGCGCCAGCTCGACCGGCAGGTCCAGCACCCGGGGCAGGACACCCCGCTCGACCAGGTACGCGGCCGCCTCCGGCGGCAGGTCCAGCCACGGCCGGATGTTCTCGGCGCCGAACCCGTATGCCGCCCACCGTTCCGCCTCGGCGGTCACCCGGTCGGCGACGTGTCGCGGCACCTCGTCCCGTCCACCCAGATCGTCGCTGAGCAGTGCCCGGGCGAGCTCCGGAAGGGTCGCCACCGCTACCCAGCGTCGCCCACCACCCGCCGGCGGCGGATCCCCGGCCGGTCGACGGCCGCGTGCGGGACCCGCACCACGCTGAACAGACATATCGGTATCCAAACATGATCGGCGACGGTCGCGACGACCAGGGTCACCCCAGGTCGCGTACGACACGCCGGTTACCCACCCGCAGCCCGGAGTCTCCACCTGACGGCCATTCCGTCGCCAGATCGGGCCGGACCTTCGGTGGCACGTCGGTGGTCACCCGAACGGCCCGCCGGATCGACACCGGCCGGTGTCCATGGTTGCGGACACCGGCCGGCGCGTTGGTGATCGGGTGCCGATCAGGCGGAGTAGCCGCGGGTGGCCATCCAGGCGGCGAAGTCGTCGGCACTCATCCAGTACTGGCTCTGGCCGTTGACGAACGCCGGATCGGCGATCTTGAGAACCCGGCCGTTGTCCCGGTAGCCGACCACCGTGAGGTAGTGACCGCCGCTGTAGTCGTGCCAGCCGCCCTCGGTGTCGACCTGGCTGCCGACGATGTTGGCCACGATGGCGTGCCCGCTGGCGATCGCGGTCACGACGTCGGACCGCAGGCGGCTGACCTGCCCCGTCGTCGGCATACCAGGAATCTCCCGGGTCGAGTAGAAGTTGGTCCTGGCGACGCTGTTCAGCACCCGGGTGGTGTCGGCCGCCGAGTCGGTGCCGTTCTCGGTGGTGTTCAGCCGGGCCGCCAGGCTGTCCTGGCTGGGGTGCAGGCCGGCCGCGGTGAGCGCGATCCGGGTGGCGGCCGGACCGCAGTAGTAACCGTTGATCTGCGCCTCGTAGTCGTAGGCCAGCGACCGGGCGGCCGGCGGTTTCGGCGCGACCGGCCTGGCGGGCTTCGCCGGCGCGGACGACCTGGTCTGCGAGGGGCTCGGCGCGGACGACCGCGCCGCGGTGGCCGACGGAACGGCCGGCACCTCGGCCGGGGCCGCCTCCGCCGGCTGGGCCAGCTCGGCGGCGACCCGGGTCTGGACCGGTTGGTCGGCCGGTTCGGCCACGCCGGTCACGGTCACGCCGGTCACCACGGCCGCGATGGCGGCGCCCGCGGAGACCAGCGCGACTCGGCCGGCGGGCCGGCCCAGCGCGGAACGGAACTGCTGTGGATAACGAAGCTTCACGGGGATCCTCCAGGGAAGTCCCGACCCGCCCGCCCGGGGGCGCGGTGGATCGGCGGCTCCGCCAGGCCAGGACCCGCGGGCGAGCACGGCGACCGGACGCGGGCGCGCGGGGCGTCCGGTCGGGTCTTCGTGGTGTGGCTTGTCGACCGCCGTCGCGGGTGGGGGTTTCACCCACGGCAGGCGGATCCGGGGGAACAGGTGGCCGGGATCGGACCACCTCAACCGGCGGTGCTCGCGTGACGGGCCTGGCTCGACTGGCGAGCCTCGGTCAGGACGCCGCTCCGGTCGGAGCGGGATCGGGCGCGGACACGCCGGTCGGGATCGGGATCGGGGGGATCCCCGGGGGTGAGTGGTGCACGAAGAAGAACTCCTTCCGAAACCGCCTACCGGGTTAGCTGACGGATTCGGGCGGGAAGATCGCCCTACCACGGGTCTGCACCCGCGGATTCACCCCGAAAGAAATTGGGTCCCCGGCTCGTTGTGGACGACTAAGCGGATCCGTGTCGGCGGCCACCCAACAGTGGCCAACAAACCAACATGGACGCGACGACACTACTGGGCTCCTCCCGCTCCTGCCAAGCCCGTGAGCTGGCTAAACAGTGAGCAACACCGCTCCTGGAAGACACGTTGACCGATTTTCGACCCGCTGACGGAAGTGACACCGGTCATCGTTCTCGACAATTACCGGTGAGCCACTCGACCACCGAAACACCCAAGGCGGCGCCGATGGGACACAAGGGGTTCGGAGTGGGTAGCCGACGGACGAGCGGGTACCCGGTATGGTTTCGCCACCCGGGCGGGATGGGTAGGGCGAATCCGTGCTGATCCGCTCGGTGTCGGGATCGCACCGATCGGGTGGATCCGGGCGGTCCCGCCGTTCGAGGTCGGTCTGGGCGATCCGTTCGGGGGTCGGAGAGATGGCGGGTCGGGCGATGAGCGGTTCGGAACTGCCGGTCGACGAGGGCGGGGGCGCCAGCGTCCGCCCGGCCCCCCGCTGGGTGGCGCCGGTGTTCGCGGCGCTGGCGGCACTCGCGGTGCCCTGGGTCGGCTACCTCGCCGCCACCCTCCCCCGACACGCCGTGGCCGCCCACTACCGGGCCGCCTGGGTGGGCTTCGACGTCGGGTTGATCCTCCTGCTGGCGCTGACGGCCGTCCAGGCGTACCGGGGACACCGGCGGGTGGCGATGGCCGCGACCGCCACCGCCACCATGCTGGCGGTGGACGCCTGGTTCGACGTCACCACCTCACCGGGCCCGGACCTGCTGCTGTCCGTGGTGCTGGCGCTCGTCGTCGAACTGCCGCTGGCCGCGCTGTGCCTGTGGATCGCCTGGCACAGCGACCGGGTGGTCGGGCGTCGACTACGGCGGTTGGCCCAGCGCGCGGAACTGGCCTCGGCCCGGTCCCCGGGCGACGGGCCGGCACCGCGCGCCGCGCTGCCGCGGTCCCGACGCCGGCCCTGACCGGCGCCCTGGCCAGCCGTGCGGGGGCCCACGCTGACAGCCCGGCGATCGACCATCCGACCCGGGCCCGGCCTGCCGGTGCGTGACGGCGGGACCTATGGCCCGGGTCCGGTGAGCCCTTCGCCCGCAGTCACGGTGGTGGCCCGGCCGAGATGATCGGCGTGGGCGTATCGAACGCCCGGTGGAGGAGGGCGGAGTTGTGCTGAACCAGGTGCCCGGACCGGTGGACGCCGCCGTCGACGCGCTGGTCACGGCCGCGGCGAAGGCGCTGGTCGACTACGGGTCGTACACGCAGGAACAGATCGACCGGATCGTCGGCAAGGCGTCCGTCGCGGCGTTGGACCGGCACGGTGCGCTCGCCGAACTGGCGATCGCCGAGACCGGGCGCGGGGTCTTCGAGGACAAGGCGGTGAAGAACATGTTCGCCGCCGAGCACGTTCCGCACAGCATGGCCGGGCTGAAGACCGTGGGCGTGATCAGCCGGAACGACGTCGACGGCATCGTGGAGATAGCCGATCCGGTCGGCGTCGTCGCCGGGGTCACCCCGGTCACCAACCCGACCTCCACGGTGATCTTCAAGAGCCTGCTCGCGCTCAAGACCCGCAATCCGATCATCTTCGCGTTCCATCCCGCCGCCCAGCGGTGCAGCGCCGAGGCCGCGCGGGTGGTCCGCGACGCGGCGATCGCCGCCGGCGCCCCGGAGAACTGCGTGCAGTGGATCGAGGAGCCGTCGGTGGCGGCCACCGGTGCCCTGATGCGGCACCCCGGGGTGTCGGTGATCCTCGCGACGGGTGGCAACGGCATGGTCCGGGCCGCCTATTCGGCGGGCAAGCCGGCGCTGGGCGTGGGCGCCGGCAACGTCCCGGCGTACGTGCATCCGAGCGCCGACGTCGACCGGGCCGTACACGACATCGTCCTGTCGAAGACGTTCGACAACGGCATGATCTGTGCCTCGGAACAGGCCGTCATCCTCGACGACACCGTGTACGACGCCGCGCTCGCCGGGTTCCGCCGGCTGCACGCCCACCTGGCGACCGCCGCCGAGAAGGCGCTGCTGGAGGGGTTCCTCTTCCCGCCGGCCGGCGCAGACGGCGAACGCGCGGGCGGCGAACGCGGGGGCGGGCGGATCAACCCGGAGGCGGTGGGCCGGTCCGCGTCCTGGATCGCCGAACAGGCGGGGTTCAGCGTCCCCGCCGACACCTCGCTGATCCTGGTGGAGACGGGCGGGGTCGGCCCGGCGGAGCCACTCACCCGGGAGAAGCTGTGCCCGGTCCTGGCCGTGCTGCGGGCGCACGACCAGCAGGAGGGATTCCGGTACGCCGAGCAGATGGTGGAGTTCGACGGGCTGGGCCACAGCGCGGTCATCCACGCCGACGACGCCGCGGTCGCCGAGGCGTACGGGCTGCGGGTCAAGGCCGTCCGGGTGATCTGGAACGCGCCCGCGTCCCAGGGCGGCATCGGGGACATCTACACCGCCTACCTGCCCTCGCTGACGTTGGGCTGTGGCAGCTACGGCCACAACTCGGTGTCGAACAACGTCTCGGCGGTCAACCTGCTCAACATCAAACGGGTGGGTCGGCGCAACAACAACCTGCAGTGGTTCAAGATCCCGCCGAAGATCTTCTTCGAGCGCAACGCCCTGCGGTACCTGCGGGACATGCCCGACGTCGCCCGGGTGACCATCGTGACCGACGCCACGATGACCCGGCTCGGCTACGTCGACCGGATCAGCCGGATCCTGAACGACCGGCCGGGACCGGTCACCGTCCAGGTCATCGACACCGTCGAGCCCGAACCAACGATGGACTCCGTGCAGCGCGGCGCCGAGGTGATCCGGTCGTTCCGCCCGGACACCATCATCGCGCTCGGCGGCGGTTCCCCGATGGACGCCGCCAAGGTGATGTGGCTGCTGTACGAGCACCCCGACGTGGTGTTCGCGGACATGAAGGAGAAGTTCTCCGACATCCGCAAGCGGGCCTTCCGGTTTCCCACCCTGGGTTCCCGGGCCCGGCTGGTGTGCGTGCCGACCACCTCGGGCACCGGCGCGGAGGTGACCCCGTTCGCGGTGATCACCGATCCGGCCAGCGGGCAGAAGTATCCGCTCGCCGACTACGCGCTGACCCCCAGCGTGGCGATCGTGGACCCGGCGCTCACCGCCGATCTGCCGCCGGCGGTGACCGCCGACAGCGGCTTCGACGCCCTCACCCACGCCACCGAGGCGTACGTGTCGGTGTACGCGAGCGACTTCACCGACGCGCTGGCACTGCACGCCATCCGGCTCATCTTCGACAACCTCGAGCGGTCGGTGACCGGTGGCGCCGCCGATCCGGTGGCCCGGGAGAAGATGCACAACGCCGGCACCATCGCCGGGATGGCGTTCGGCAACGCGTTCCTCGGCATCGTGCACGCGATGGCCCACACGCTCGGCGCGACGTTCCACATCGCCCACGGGCGGACCAACGCGATCCTGTTACCGCACGTGATCCGGTACAACGGCGCCGTGCCCGGCAAGCTGACCGGCTGGCCGAAGTACGAGCGGTACACCGCCCCGGAGCGGTTCCAGGACCTCGCGAAGATGCTCGGGCTGCCCGCCGCCACTGCCGAGGAGGGCGTCGAGTCGTACGCCGTGGCGGTGGAACGGCTCCGGGCGGCGGTCGGGATCCCGGCGTCCTTCGAGGCGGCCGGCGTGCCGGCGGAGAGCTACCTCGCGGCGCTGCCCCAGCAGGCGATGAACGCGTACCTCGACCAGTGCGCGCCCGCGAACCCCCGGATGCCGATGATCGACGACATGCGGGAACTGATGCGGCGGGCCTGTCACGGCGGGTGACGGTGGGGGCCTTACATCGTTACAGGTAAAATCTTCAATTCAAGTATTGAAGTTTTGTTCCGGCCATGACCTAATTGCTGGCAGATCCTTTCAGTACCGAGGTCGCTACCGCGACCCACCCCCACCTGGGAGGCTTTGCATGATCTCGATCCTCCGAAGGCGTCCGCGAGCCAGGGCCGGAGTCACGGCCGCGCTCGTGGCGCTCACGGCCGCCGTCGCCACCGCGTTCGGCGCCACCCCCGCCCAGGCCGCACCCTCCGGCCTCAAAGGAATGGACGTCTCCAGCTATCAGGGCAACGTCAACTGGTCCGCCGCGTGGAGCAACGGGGCCCGGTTCGCCTACATCAAGGCGACCGAGGGTACGTACTACACCAACGCGTACTTCGCCCAGCAGTACAACGGGTCGTACAACGTCGGGATGATCCGCGGGTCGTACCACTTCGCCCGGCCCGACACCACCAGCGGCGCCACCCAGGCCGACTACTTCGTCGCCCACGGCGGCGGCTGGTCCAAGGACGGCAAGACCCTGCCGGGCGCGCTCGACATCGAGTACAACCCGTACGGCGCCACCTGTTACGGCCTGTCCCAGGCCAGCATGCGCAGCTGGATCGCGTCGTTCGTCAACCAGTACCACAGCCGCACCGGCCGGTGGGCCACCATCTACACGACCACCGACTGGTGGAGCACGTGCACCGGCAACACGTCGCAGTTCGCCACCAACGACCCGCTGTGGATCGCCCGGTACTCCAGCAGCGTCGGCACCCTGCCGGCCGGCTGGGGTACGTACTCCTTCTGGCAGTGGTCCTCGTCCGGGACGTTCCCGGGCGACCAGGACGTCTGGAACGGCACCCTCGACCGACTGAAGGTGCTGGCCTGCAACGGATCGTGCTGACCCTCCGCGCCTGACCCGACGGGTGCCGCGACCACCGCGGCACCCGTCCACGCGGTCAGTCCCGGTCCGGTCCCGATGATCCACACGATCTTGCGTTGTCAGGTCCGGCTGCCCGGAACGGTCCACTAAAAGGGCAGGATCGTGCGGATCATGGGGACGGCGCGGAGGCGACCGGCTCCGCCGACGACACCGGCTTCTCCGCCGACACCGGTTTCTCGGCCGCCAGCGGTTTCTCCGCCGACAGCGACTTCTCCGCCGGCTCCGGTCGGCGGGGCGCCGGGACCCGGACCGGCCCGCGGCGGCGCGGGCCGAGCAGCCGCATCATCGGCGTCTCCACGTACCGGTGCAGCAGGGCGGCGGCCGCCAGGTTGAGCAGCAGGAAGCCGACCGCGGCGACCGGCCCCCACCAGCCGGGGAAGCCACGCGGCCGGCCGAGCCAGGTGAGCACGCTGGTCACCACGAAGACGTGTACCAGGTAGTACGCGAAGGACACCTCGCCGAGCCAGCGCATCGGCCGGGACCGCCAGGGCGACCAGCGACCCCGGATGTCCGCGTCGGCGGCGGCCGCGATCACCAGGACGTACGCGGCGGCCAGCACCGTGGTCCAGGCCTGTGCCGGTATCCAGACGGTGGCGACCGTCCAGGTGACCACGAAGATGCCGGTGGCCGTCCACAGCCCGGGGCCGCGCCAGCGACCGCGCACCATCAGCTCGCCGGCGGCCACCCCGAGCCAGAACTCCAGCGACCGCACCACCGGGAACACCTGGGTGAACCACCACCGGTCGACCTCCGGTACGAGGCGTTGGGCCGGCCAGAGCGCCAGGATCAGCAGGGGCATCGCGACGACCACGCCGTACAGCACCCAGACCCGGGCCCGCCGCACCAGTGGGAGCACCAGCGGCAGGCAGAGGTAGAAGAACAGTTCACAGCTCAGCGACCAGCTGACCGTGTTCACGCTGTAGAACCAGCCGACCTTCGGTGTCCAGGTCTGCACCAGGAACAGGTTGGTCAGCGCGACCCGCAGGTCGTACGGCCGGCCGAGCCAGAGCCCCACCGCCAGCACCACGGCCCACATGACCACGTGGTTCGGGTAGATCTTGGCGAACCGGCGACGCCAGAACGTGCGCCGGCGCTCCCCCGGCCGGGCCGACCAGACCAGCACGAAGCCGCTGAGGATGAAGAAGAACTGCACCCCGGACAGGCCCAGCGTGAAGATCCGGTCGGTCACCGCCTTGATGCCCGGGTCGGCGATCACGTGCATGGTCCCGACGTGGAAGCCGAAGACCAGCATGGCGCCGACCCAGCGCAGTCCGGTGAGCGAGGGCAGCCGGTTGGCGGGAGTGCTCGAACCCATGGCGGGTCACCCTAGCGGGCGGACCGGCCGGCATCTTCGATCATGGGGTTGTGATGCCCGCTTGTGCCGCCTGCGCGGCCTTTGTCGGGCACCACAACCCCCTGACCATCGAGCAGAGTGCTCAGCTCGCCACTCGGCGTAGCAGCGCGAGGGCGCCGACCGCGTCCCCGGACAGCAACGCGTGGTCGGCGTCGGCGATCAGCCCCGCCGCCTCCGGCCGCGCGACCCCGGCGGCCACGGCACCCTGGGCCACGTCCCGGGCCACCGAGACGATCGCCCCGGCCAGGGCCGAGGTGTCGACCCGGGCCGATCGCAACTCCCGCAGCGCGGTGGCCAGCACGCCCAGCGTGCTGCCCCGAGGCGTGCCGGCGACGGTCCAACCGTCCCGTCCCAGGACGCCGGTCAGGTGCCGCAGCGCGGCCCGGACCGCAGGATCGCCGGAGTCGACCCGGGCGTCCCGGACCGCCTGCGCGAGCCGGTCCCGGGCCGGGTCGGTCCGCAGGCCCCAACCGAACGGATACTGCGGCTGGTAGTTCGCGTCACCGACGTTGATCGGCACCTGCGCGACGTCCCGGGGCCAGGTCACCGGCAGCTGACCGGTGAACGGCCGGCGACCGAACAGCACATCCGCCACCCCGGCGCCCTCGCTGCCCGGCTGCCACGAGGCGACCAGGGAGTCGATCTCACCGAGCTGGTCGCTCAACACCTGCGGCCGGCCGGAGACCACCAGCACCACGCAGCGGGCGATGGCGGCGCAGACCTTGTCCACCACGGCCCGGTCCTGCGGTTGCAGGGTCAGTGACTTCGCCTCGTGCTGCGGCGTCGTACACCAGTCACACACCGGGCCGCCCACGTCGCCGAACCCCTCGGCGTACGGCGTCTCGCCCACCACGACCACCCCGACGTCGGCGCCGGCGGTCGGCGCCGAGGCGTCGGCGCTGTACGTCACCCGGGCCCGGGGCGCGACCTCGCGGATGCCCTCCAGGATCGACGTGCCGGGGATGACGTCCTGACCCGACTGGCCCTGCCAGGTGATGGTCCACCCACCGGCCTGATTGCCCAGGTCGTCGGCGTTGCGGCCGGCGACGTAGAGCTTGGCGTCCCGGCGCAGCGGCAGCAGGCCACCGCTGTTCTTCAGCAACACCTGTGACTTCGCGACCGCCTCCCGGGCGAGCGCCCGGTGCGCGGAACTGCCCACCTGGTCCACGTTGGCCGCCGAGGCGTACGGGTGCTCGAAGAGCCCGAGCTGCATCTTCCTGCGCAGGATCCGGCGTACCGCGTCATCGATCCGGGTCTGGCTGACCCGCCCGGCGTTCGCCTCGGCCAGCAGCAGGTCCTCGAACTGCCTGGCCGTGTTGGGCTCCATGAACATGTCCGTGCCGGCGTTCACCCCGACCCGCACCTTGTACGCGGTCAGCCCCGTGTTGTCCGGCTCCGCCGGGTCGGGGATCTGGTGGATGCCCTCCCAGTCGGTGATCAGGAAGCCGTCGAAGCCGATCTTCCCCTTCAGCTCGTCGGTGATCAGCTCGTGGTTGGCGTGCATCTTGGTGGGATTGCCGACGCCGTCCTCGGTCCAGTCGACGCTGGAGAACGACGGCATGACGCTGCCGGCGTCGTGCTCACGCACCGCGCTGACGTACGGGGCCAGGTCGAGGCGCTCGAAGTCGGCCCGGTTGGTGACCGTGATGCCCTGGTCGATCGGGTACCGACCGGTACCGACCGCGCTGGGGTCGTACCTGGTGTCGCCGTCCCCGGCGTAGTGCTTGACCGTCGCGAGCACCCGGTCCGGGTCGTCGAGCTGGGCCGGCCGGCGTCCCTGGAGGCCGTCGATCACCGACTCCATCCGGATCACCAGCGCCGGGTCCTCGCCGAAGCTCTCGTAGCTACGACCCCACCGCTCGTCCCGGGAGACGCACACGCAGGGCGCGAAGTCCCAGGGAATCCCGGTGGCCCGCACCTCGGCCGCGGTGGCGTGCCCGACCCGCTCCGCCAGGCCCGGATCGCGGCTGGAACCGAGCCCGACGTTGTGCGGGAACACGGTGGCACCGAGGACGTTGCCGTGCCCGTGCACCGCGTCGACCCCGTAGATCATCGGGATCTGCAGCCGGGTGCTCAGCGCCTGCGCCTGGTACCGGTTGACCATCTCCACCCAGGCGGCCGGGGTGTTGCTGGCCGGCGTCGAACCACCACCGGACAGCACCGAGCCGAGCTGCCACTGGGCGATCAGGGTCGGGTCGCTGTCGACCGCGGCCCGCTCGGCCTGGGTCATCTGGCCGATCTTCTCGGTCAGCGTCATCCGGCGCAGCAGGTCCTCGACCCGCTGGTCGACGGGCCGTCGGGAGTCCAGATAGGGCAGTCCGTTGGCGTTCAGCACGACCGTCGGTTGCCGCTCGACCCGCGCCGCGCCATCCGGGGAGAGCGACAGCGGGATCGTCTCGGCGGTCTCCCCCGCGCCGTCGGCGAGGGTGTCCACCCCGACCCGGATCACGGTGCCGGACGCGGTACCGGCCGGGAAGGTGACCGTTCCCGAGGCCGCCCGGTAGTCCGTGCCGGGGGTGGCCGTGCCGGTCGCCGTACGCCAGCCGACCCGGGTGGCGCTGTCCAGCGGCCGGCCGTCCGAGGTGGACACCGCTAGCCCGACCTCGGCCCGGGAACCTTCGGCTACGACGTAGCCCGGCCGGTCGGCGCCGACGGTCACGGTCTGCACGGTGGCCGCCTGCGCCGCGGTCGCGGGCGCCAGTGAGGTGACCAGGGCACCGACACCCACCGCCGCGGTACACACACGAGCCCGACCCGCCCGGAAGCGTGATCGCATGTCGTCCTCTCCGCGGGCCCGACGGGCATCCGAGGCCCCTGTCGGCCCGGACCGACCCATCCCCCGCTGTGATCGATCCTTGCCATCGGTAACGAGATTCGTCAATATTGTTTCCGTTTAATGTTCTGAGCCACGCCAGCGCACCGGCGCCCCCGACCCGGCGAACGGATCGGGGCACCGGCGCGCTTCGGTACGCGGTGTCGGGCTGGGCCACGGCCGGGAGACGCCCCCGCCGGTACCCGGCGTCGGACCGGAGCCGGTATCCGGTGTCAGGCCGGGGCCATGCCGGCCGGCAGGTCGGCGCCGCCACGCTGCCGGGGCACCTCGGTCGCGTCCTCGGCGCTGAGCGGCCGGGCGATGTCCTCCAGGGACTTCCGCTCGGCGTTCACCCCGAGGAACGCGGCCACCACACCGCCGATGATCATCACGATCGCGCCGAGCACGAAGGCGAGGACGGTGTCCCCCACCTTGCCGGTGCCGACCAGCTTCGAGAACAGCAGCGGGCCGGTGATGCCGCCGGCCGCCGTACCGAGCGCGTAGAAGAACGCGATCGCCATGGCCCGGGTCTCCATCGGGAAGATCTCGCTCACCGTGAGATAGGCCGCGCTGGCCCCGCAGGAGGCGAAGAACAACACCACGCACCAGCAGGCGGTCATCGTGGTTCCGTTGAGCACGCCCGCGTTGAACAGCAGCGCCGTGCCCAGCAGCAGCACACCGGACAGGATGTACGTCCCGGCGATCATGATCCGTCGGCCGACCGTGTCGAAGAGCCTGCCCAGCAGCAGCGGACCGGCCAGGTTGCCCACCGCTATCACCGCGAAGTAGTAACCGGTGTTGCCGGACGGCACCTTGAAGAAGGTCTCCAGGATCTGCGCGAAACCGAAGGTGATCGCGTTGTAGAGGAACGCCTGGCCGATGAAGAGCGCGAAACCGAGGATCGCGCGGCGTGGATATCGAGCGAACAGGGTGTGCGCGATGGTCACGAACCCGATCGACTTCCGCTGCCGGATGGTGATGCTGCTGTCCGCCTCCGCCAACTCCTTGCCGGTCTCCCGCTGCACCTCCTGCTCCACGCTCTCGACCAACCGTTCGGCCTCGTCGCCCCGGCCGTGGATGAACAACCAGCGCGGGCTCTCCGGCACGTGCCGGCGGACCAGCAGGATCACCAGGCCGAGCACCACGCCCAGGCCGAACGCCACCCGCCAGCCGACGTTCACCGGCAGGCCGTTGAGCAGCGGCACGGTCAGCAGCGCGCCGATGGCCGCACCGGCCCAGAAGGTTCCGTTGATCACGAGGTCGATCCGGCCGCGGTGCCGGGCCGGGATCAGCTCGTCGATGGCCGAGTTGATCGCCGCGTACTCGCCCCCGATGCCCATGCCGGTGAGGAACCGGAAGAGGAAGAACCACCACGAGTCGAAGGCCAGCGCGGTCAGCGCGGTCGCCGCGAGGTAGACCACCAGGGTGACGAGGAAGAGCTTCTTGCGGCCGAGCCGGTCGGTCAACCAGCCGAAGAACAGCGCACCGGTGCACGCACCCGCCACGTAGAGGGCGGCGGCCAGGCCGGTGATCTGCGACTGGCTGATCGCCAGGCCGCTGCCGGGCTTCGAGATGGCCCCCGAGAGGTTGCCGACGATCGTCACCTCCAGGCCGTCCAGGATCCAGACGGTGCCCAGGCCGATGACGATCATCCAGTGCCAGCGGGACCAGGGCAACCGGTCCAACCGGGCTGGCACGTTGGTGCGGATTGTGCCGGTCTGTACGTCAGTCATCGCGACGCTCCACCGGACGTGGACTCCTGCCGACCCACCTCATCGGGGGTGACCGGCGCGCTCAACTCGTTCATGCCCCGGGCAGTTGCCCAACTCGCCGACCCGCTAATCGTTCCGCCGAAAGGAAGGGCACCTTGTTATCGCTTTTTGTATAGCAAGGTGCCCCTGTTGACACTCCGATCCGCCCGGCCCGGGGGCCGTATCGTACGACCGGGTCAGCTTCGCGGCGGGACGAGCGCGACGGGACGGGACGGGACGGATGAGGCGGGACGGGTGGAAGGCTTCGGCATGACGGCTGCGGTTGACGACGGTGACCGGGTGGCGGCGTCGCTGGCCGGGTGGCTGTCCCGGGTGACCTTCCTGGACCGGACCGCCGACGAGGTGACCGACCTGCTGATCGCCGCCGTCGCCGACTGGGGCGCGTTCCAGCGGTGGCGGGTGTACCGACGGGCGGCCAGCGTGCTGCCGCTGCCCCCGCCGTACCAGCATCAGCGTTCCGTCGTCGACGTGGCGTGCGCCCGACCGGACGGACCGCCCGTGGTGGTGGAGGTCGACCACGGAGCCCGGCGGCGGTCGGTGCAGAAGCTGCTCGCGGAGGCCGAGGCCGGCCGGGTCGCCGTGTGGGTCCGCTGGGGGGACCGGCCCGCCGATCCCCCACCAGCGCCGGTACGGCTGGTCGCCCTGCACGTGACCGCCCGCCGGTCGGTGGACGGAACCCGGGTCCACTCCCGTCCACCGACCACCGACCGACCCCCACCGCCGCACGCCGGTACGGCCGCCACCGGGACCGAGCAGGTCGAGCTGTTCACCAGCCCGCCGTCGCCAGCCGACGCACCGGGCGGCGGATGACGGCGGACCGGACCCGGGTGACGCGTACCGGACCCGGGTGACGTCGGGCGGTCAGTTCACGTAGATCGTCGGGCCGCCGGTACGGCTGACGTCCACGATCGGGCCGTAGCTCGCCGAGAAGTAGCCGTTGGCGAAGCACGTACCGGGTCCGGAGATCCGGTTGAACTGCTGGTTGGTGAAGCTGATCGTGAGCGTCGTGTTGGACGCCGTACCGGTCAGCGTGTTGCCGTTCGCCTGGTATCCGCAGGTGACGTTGCCGAGCAGCGTCCTGAGCACGATCGTGGTCTGGATCGGCCTGCTCGACGCACCGGTGATCTTCACCGCGCCGCCGCTGGCCACCGTGGTCGCGTACGGCAGGTTGCCGACGGTGATGCTGGCGACGCCGCTCGTACCGAACACGTTGCTGGTGCAGGTGCTGGCGTTGAAGGTCTGCGAGCTGAGTGACTCGGTCGCGGTGCCCGGTGCCGGCGGGTTCGCGGTGACCGTCGCCGAGAAGCTCGACCCGGAACACCTGATGCCCGTGGTGCCGCTCGCGGACGAGTAGAAGTTGGCGGTGGTGCCGGTCTTCAGGTTCGCGTTCGCGACGTCCCCGACCGGCACGTTCGTACCGCCCGCACTTCCGTACGTCAGCACGTTCACCGCCTCGGTGGAGCCGCCCCTCGCGACCGCGGGTGAGGCGGTGGCCAGGACGGCGAGCAGCGTGGTCGCCGCGATGGCGGCGAGGCGTCCGTACCCGTGCATGGTTCCCTCCGGTGGGATGGATGGATGGGGTGACATTCGGGCCCGGTCAGCCGGCCGAGGCGCGCCGATCGGCGCGCGGGTCGGTGCCGCCCGGGTCAATGGCCGGGAAGAGGTGGTTCGCCGCCGAGGACCACGGCGTTGGCCACGGGTTCGGCGGGTAGCCCGAAGGCAGGGTTGGGCAGCGGATCGATGCCGTCGAACAGGTCGCGTCCACCCGGGTTCGGGCGCGCCGGACCGGAAAGGCGTTCAGCGTGGCCCGGGTGAGCAGCGTGGCACGGGTGAGCGGTCGCCCGACTCAGGCTGGAGCACTGCGGCTCAGCCGCGTCACCTGGCGCTTTCCGGCCTTTGAGGTCAAGAAACCGTCGGCCATACTGAGGACCATCAGCCCTCCCTCAGCAACGATGATGGATTCGACCCCGGTAACCATCAGTGGCGACTCCGGGACCGACCGTGAAAGTTATAAACCCCAGAGGGTCGCAAAGTCAAGCGCACGGAAACCAAGGAGATCGATGTCCACGGCCATCTCCAGCCGCACGCCGACCCCACTCCCCGGCGCCCGGGAGGGCCGGGACCCGAGCCGGGCGATCAAGCGAGGGCCCCGGCGGCAACCGGCCGAGGTCGTCGCGGCCACCCAGCGGGACCGGCTGTACGACGGACTCGTACACACGGTGGCCGAGAAGGGGTACGCCAACGCCCGGGTCACCGACATCTGCCAGGCGGCCGGGGTGACCCGACCCGCCTTCTACGCCCTGTTCGAGGGCAAGGAGGACGCCTTCCGAGCCACCTACCGGCATGGCACGGCGGTGCTGCTGCGGATGATGGAGCAGTCCTACCGGGAGGCCACGGACTGGCCGGACGGCGCACGTCGGTCGCTCAGCGTGCTGCTGGACGTACTGGCCAGCGTCCCCGCCTTCGCCACCATGGCGATCGTCGAGATCGACGGCGCCGGACCGGCCGCCCGGCGCGAGCGGGACCTGCTACTTCGGAGGTTCCATCAGTTCTTCGTGGAGGCCCGGCCCGAACCGGCGGTCGCCGCCCCGGACGTGCTGGTCGGCTCGGTGGTGGGCGGCATCTACGCGACCATCCACCAGCACGTCGCGGCCGGCCGGGTACGCGAGTTGCCGGCACTGCTGCCGACGTTGACGTACTTCATGACCGCGCCGTTCCTCGGTCGGGCCGAGGCGACCCGCGCGGCGGCCTCGGCGACCACCGGGGCGGGCGCCCCGGCCACCGCACCGTGCGTGACCGAGCCGACCGCCACACCGGGTGTGGCCGGGCCAGAAGCGACCGAGCCAGAAGCGACCGAGCCGGCCTGAGCCGGCCGTTCGGCCACACCAACCCGAACCCGTCCGGGTGCCGGACCGAGCCCACCCGCCCGGCCACGCCGACCCGGGTCCGTTGTCCCGACCGCGCCGGCAATGCCGCTCCGCCACCTCGGTCGAGGATGATCGAATGTTTCCACCGGTCAGAAATCAGCGGGGTTTTTGATCGATTATCAATTGATGAGAATCTTGCCGACTCGGCTTTGTGGGTGTTGACCATTCCAGTGACCGGGCGGTAACTTCCTGGGGTCGGAGCCACCGGAAACACGCCTGGGGAACTCGGTCGAATCGATCTCATCGTCGCGCCCTGGCCATCATTTCCGGAGCCGCCGGCCGTTCTCGTCCAGACCGCCGATCCGAGGGGGCCATCGATGTCTTCCAGCGACGCGTCCGACTCAAGGGCTCCCGGCAAGATCCGGTGGCGACGGTTCGTCGCCATGCTGGGCGCGGCGGGTGCCGCCGGTGGGGCCATGGTGGTGCTGACCGCCCAGGGGGTACTGGCCGCCCAGTTCTCGGTTTCCGGAATGCCTTTCACGGTCACCGCGGACAAGCTCACCGGTACCGGGTTCGAACAGTTCGCCACCCTCGACCACATGATCGAGAACAGTCCCAACGAGGGCGACACCGGCGGCCAACTGGTGCTCATCGTCTCCGCGATCGACCAGGCCGAGCTGACCAATCTGTGCCAGAGCGTGAGCCTCGGCGGAATGCATTTGAAGATCACCGCCGGCGACGACGGAAAGAACGTCTCGGCCCGGACCCTGGTGGTCGACTCCGATTCCATCACCGGCGACGCGACGTTCAAGAACATCGACATCGGGCAGGACGCCAGCACGCTCGACCGGGTGCCGGGGGTCACCGGCAACCCCGGCGTCTTCGCTCAGCAGGCTGAGACCGTCACCATCCTCGACCTGCGGCAGAACAACTACGCCACGACGGCGGCGGCGTTCCACCTGCCGCACCTGCGGATGAGTTTCACCGACAACGGCTGCTGAACCGATGGACGACCACGATGGCCCGAACGGCTCCGCCGATCCGCCGGCGCCGTCCCGCACGGTCCGGATCTGGCGGGCGTGGCGGGGGTGGCGACGCTCCCGTCCGTTCTGGGGGGCGTTCCTGGTGCTGCTCGGGGCCACCGAGATCCTGGCCACGGTCCGCGCGCCCCTACCGGTGATCCTGCACGTCGGCCCGCAGGGGTTGGCCGCCTATCTGGTACCGCTCGTGCTGCTGCTGTGCGGGATACTCCTGCTGGTGAATCCCGCGCAGCGGCTGTTCTACTCGGTCCTGACCGTCCTGCTGGCGTTGGCCTCCTGGCTGACCTCGAACCTCGGCGGCTTCCTCGTCGGACTGCTGCTCTGCCTGACCGGTGGGGCGCTCGCCTTCGCCTGGGCGCCGGTCCGGGCCGCCGACGGCACACGCCACCCGGACCCGGCCTGACACCCGGGCGCAGCCGCCCGCCCAGCCCGCCCGACCCCGCGTACCGCCGGACCCGCGCAACCAGGCCCGCCCCAACCCCGCGTACCCCCGCGTCCGTCCGACCCCGCGTATCCCGGACCCGCCGCCCTCGCGCCCGACCTGGCGTGGGAGGCCCTGGCGCGCTGGCCCGTTTCGGCACCGGCACCGCCGCTGGTTTGTGAGGATTGACCCTGGCGAGCGCGGTCAGGAACCGGCGCGAGGGGCGGTGACGGGTGGACCGGCGGTCTGGCGGGCGGGTCGGCTCCGGACAGCGCCGCCGGGAGGCGGCGGCTGGGGGCCGGGTCCGGGGTTGGCTGCTGTACGGCACGGACCCCGACCATGCCAGCGGGCCGCACTCGGCACCGCACCCGGAACACCAGCGGCGCTGGTGGCGGGTGATGTGCCTGACTGGCCTGGACTACTTCTCGACGCTCGGTTACCAACCCGGCATCGCGGCCCTGGCCGCCGGGGCCGTGGCGCCGGTGGCCACGGTGGTGCTGGTCGCGCTCACCCTGTTCGGGGCGCTGCCGGTGTACCGGCGGGTCGCCCGGGAGAGCCCACACGGCCAGGGCTCGATCGCGATGCTCGAACGGATCCTGCCCCGCTGGAGCGGCAAGTTCTTCGTACTGGTCCTGCTCGGGTTCGCGGCGACCGACTTCATCATCACGATCACCCTGTCGGCCGCCGACGCCACCGCGCACATCCTGGAGAACCCCTTCCTACCGGCGGGTCTGCGCGGAAGCCAGGTCGCCCTGACCCTGCTGCTCATCGCGCTGCTCGGCGCGGTCTTCCTCAAGGGATTCAAGGAGGCCATCGGCATCGCCGTCGTGCTCGTCGCGGTGTACCTGACACTGAACGCGGTGGTCATCGCCGTGGCCCTCGGACATCTCGCGACACACCCGACGCTGGTCGCCGACTGGCGTCGGACGCTGCTGACCCAGCATCCCCACCCGCTGGGCATCGCCCTCCTGGCGCTGTTCGTCTTTCCCCGGCTCGCCCTCGGGTTGTCCGGCTTCGAGACCGGGGTCGCGGTGATGCCGCTGATCCGGGGGCACCCCGGGGACCAGCCACGGCGACCGGAGGGCCGGATCCTCGGCGCGCGCCGGCTGCTCACCACGGCCGCGCTGATCATGAGCGCCTACCTGATCACCAGCAGCATCACCACCACCATGCTGATCCCGGCCCGGGAGTTCGAGGCGGGCGGGCAGGCCAACGGCCGGGCCCTGGCCTACCTCGCGCACCGCTACCTGGGCGGCAACTTCGGCACCGTGTACGACATCAGCACCGTGCTGATCCTCTGGTTCGCCGGCGCCTCGGCCATGGCGGGTCTGCTGAACCTCGTACCGCGCTACCTGCCCCGGTACGGGATGGCCCCGAACTGGACGCGCGCCGTCCGGCCCCTCGTGCTGGTGTTCACCGGCACGTCGTTCCTGATCACCATCGTCTTCGCCGCGGACGTCACCGCGCAGGGCGGCGCGTACGCGACCGGCGTGCTGGTGTTGATCTCCTCGGCCGCCGTGGCCGTGACCCTCTCGGCCCGGCGCCGTCGGCAGCGACGGCTGCTGGTCGCGTTCTCCGCGATCACGGCGGTGCTCGCCTACACCACCGCCGCCAACATCGTGGAACGGCCGGACGGGGTCAAGATCGCCTCGCTGTTCATCGTCGGGATCGTCGGCACCTCGCTGCTGTCCCGGGCGCTGCGCGCCACCGAACTGCGGGTCAGCGAGGTGACGATGAGCCGGGCGGCGAAGCGGATGATCGAGGAGGCCGCGGTCCACGGGGAACTTCGGATCTTCGCCAACGAGCCGCAGCAGCGCAACGAGGAGGAGTACCAGAGCAAGGCCGCCGAGGAGTGCGCGGACAACAACATCCCGACGGACCAGCCGGTGCTGTTCATGGAGGTGACCGTCCGCGACCCGTCCCAGTTCGAGTCCCAGCTGACCGTGCAGGGCGAGGAACGCTACGGCTACCGCATCCTGAAGGTCGAGGGGCCGAGCGTCGGCAACTCGATCGCCGCGCTCCTGCTGCACCTGCGGGACGTCACGGGCCGGTTGCCGCACGTCTACTTCGACTGGACCGAGGGCAACCCGGTGGCGCACCTGCTGCGCTATCTGGTGTTCGGTGACGGTGAGGTGGCGGTGGTGACCCGCGAGGTGCTCCGGCAGGCCGAGCCGGACCGTTACCGACGGCCGCACGTGCACGTGGGCTGACTCCGTTAAGCGGGGCCCCTTCCTATACAAAATGCGATAACAAGGGGCCCTTCCTTACCCCCCCCGGAGCCAGAAGGGTACGTGCACACCGCATGAGTGAGTCTCGCACCGAAGCGCCATCCCGCCCGTTCGCCTGGTCGGTCCACGGCGACGGCCGGACCATCCGACCCGGTGCGGTGGTCCGCCCGGACGAGCGGCTGTCCTGGCCGCGCACCATCGGCGTCGGCGTGCAGCATGTCGTGGCGATGTTCGGCGCGACGTTCACGGTTCCGCTGATCACCGGATTCCCGCCGGCCACCACGCTGTTCTTCTCCGGGCTCGGCACCATGCTGTTCCTGCTGGTGACCCGGGGTCGGATCCCGTCGTACCTGGGTTCGTCGTTCGCCTTCATCGCCCCGGTGCTGGCGGCGAAGGCCGGTGGCGACATCGGGCCCGCGCTCGGTGGGATCCTGGTCACCGGCGCCCTGCTGGCCGCCGTCGGCCTGCTGGTCCAGGCGGTCGGCAGCCGGTGGATCACCGCCCTCATGCCGCCCGTGGTGACCGGCGCGATCGTCGCGCTGATCGGGCTGAACCTCGCGCCGACCGCCTGGGCCGGCGGCGGCGACGGCGGGGTACGCGCCCAGCCCGGGATCGCCGTGGTCACCATCGCGGCCATCCTGCTGGCCACCGTCGCCTTCCGGGGCTTCCTCGGTCGACTGTCCATTCTGCTCGGTGTGATCCTGGGCTGGGTGTTCGCGGTGGTGGTCGGCGGGCTCGACCCGGCCGCCACCCGCCGGCTCGCCGACGCGGGCTGGGTGGGGCTGCCGGCCTTCCACGCCCCGTCCTTCGGTTGGCACGCCCTGGCCCTCATCACGCCGGTGATCCTGGTGCTGGTGGCCGAGAACGCCGGGCACGTCAAGGCGGTGGCCGTGATGACCGGTCACGACCTGGACCGGGAGATGGGCCGGGCGTTCCTCGGGGATGGCCTGGCCACCGTGCTGGCCGGTGCCGGCGGCGGTTCCGGTACGACGACGTACGCGGAGAACATCGGCGTGATGGCCGCGACCCGGGTCTATTCCACCGCCGCCTACTGGGTGGCCGGGGTCGCGGCGGTGCTGCTCGGCCTGTGCCCGAAGTTCGGCGCGCTGATCCTGACCGTGCCGGCGGGCGTGCTGGGTGGCGCCACCACGGTGCTGTACGGCCTGATCGCGGTCCTGGGCGCGCGGATCTGGCTGGAGAACCGGGTCGACTTCCACGACCCGGTGAACCTGATGACCGCCGCCGTGGCGGTGATCGTCGGTGCGGCGAACTACACCCTCACCGCCGGCGAGCTGTCGTTCACCGGTATCGCCCTCGGGTCGGCGGCGGCGCTGGCCTGCTATCACCTGATGCGCCTGGTGGCTCGGCTGCGCAACGGACCACGCCGGGCCGACGGGTCGCCCGAGGGGCCGGTCTGATCCGCCGTCGCCGGTCCTTCCCGGTCGGGTCAGCCCCGAGCTGGCCTGGCCGGGAAGTCCGGCGACCCGGGCGAGCAGCCGCACGGACCCGGGTCGACCCATCCGGTCAGGCAGACTCTGCCCTGGTCAGCCCGGTACACGCGATGCGTATACGCGATGTGTATAGTCTCTGGCATGTCGATCGGACAGACTTTTCTCGGCCTACTGGAGGCCGGCCCCCGGCACGGCTACGACCTGAAGCGGACCTACGACGAGCGGTTCGGCCAGGCCCGGCCGCTGCCGTTCGGCCAGGTGTACGCGACGCTGTCCCGGCTGCTCCGCAACGGCCTCGTCGAGGTCGACGCGGTCGAGCCGGGCGAGGGCCCCGAACGCAAGCGGTACGCGATCACCAGGGCCGGCGTGACCGACGTCGGCCGTTGGCTGTCGACGCCGGAGCGACCCGAGCCGTACCTGCAGAGCGTCCTCTACACGAAGGTCGTACTGGCACTGCTCACCGGCCGGTCCGCGGCCGAACTGCTGGACGTGCAGCGCTCCGAGCACCTGGGACTGATGCGGGAGCTGACCCGGCGCAAGTCCGGGGGTGACCTCGCCGACCAGCTCATCTGCGATCACGCGCTGTTCCACCTGGAGGCGGACCTGCGGTGGCTCGAACTGACCGCCGCCCGCCTCGACGAGCTGACCGCGCGGGTGACAGCGTGACCGCCCAGCCGCCGGCCGGCCCCAGCGGTCCGACACCGTCCCACGGCACCGGGCCGACACCGTCCCACGGCACCGGGCCGACACCATCCCACGGCGCCCGGCCGACAGCCGACCGCACGGGCGCGGCCGGCGACCGGCGGGACCAGCCCGGCTCGGACCACGGGGTCGAGCCGCTGCTCGTCGCCGACGACCTGCACAAGCGCTTCGGCGCGACACCCGCGCTGGCCGGCGCGTCGCTGCGGATCGACGCCGGTGACATGGTCGCGGTGATGGGGCCCTCCGGGTCCGGCAAGTCGACCCTGCTGCACTGCCTGGCCGGCATCGCCGCGCCGGACGCGGGAACGGTGCGCTACCAGGGCCGGGACCTGGCGACCATGCCGGACGCCGGCCGCAGCGCCCTGCGCCGCCGCGAGTTCGGGTTCGTCTTCCAGTTCGGGCAGCTGGTGCCCGAACTGACCTGCCTGGAGAACGTGGCCCTGCCGCTGCGCCTGGAGCGGGTCCGGCGGCGGGCCGCCGAACGCCAGGCCGGGGAGTGGCTGGACCGGCTGGAGGTCCGGGACGTCGCGGACAAGCGTCCGGGTGAGATATCCGGCGGCCAGGCCCAGCGGGTCGCGGTGGCCCGCGCGCTGGTCACCGGCCCGCGGGTGGTGTTCGCGGACGAGCCGACCGGGGCGCTGGACTCGCTCAACGGGGAACGGGTGATGCGGCTGCTGACGGCGGCGGCCCGGGACACCGGCGCGGCGGTCGTGCTGGTCACTCACGAGGCACGGGTGGCCGCGTACGCCGATCGGGAGGTGGTGGTCCGGGACGGGCGCACCCGCGACCTGGTGGTGGTCCGGTGACCGATCTGCTGCTGGGCGCCCGGCTGGCGGTCACCGGCGGCCGGGACGGCTGGACCCGCACGATCCTCACAGCGGTGGGCGTCGGGATCGGGGTGGCGATGCTGCTGCTGGCCGCCGCCGTGCCGGGTGCGCTGGGCGCCCACGGTGCCCGCACGGAGGCCCGGGACGACCTGCGGCTCGACGAGCCCATCCCACGGGCCGCCAACACCATGCTGGTCGACACGGTCGACACGGCGTTCCGGGACCGGGCGGTACGCGGCCGGTTGCTGCACCCCGAGGGCCCCGACGCGCCCCGCCCGCCCGGCGTGGCCAAACTGCCCGGGGCGGGCGAGGCGGTGGTGTCCCCGGCGCTGGCCCGGCTGCTGGAATCGCCCGACGGCGCCCTGTTCGCGCCCCGGCTCGGCGGTGCCCGGATCGTCGCCACCATCGGCCGGGACGGGCTCGCCGGACCGGGCGAGCTGGCGTACTACCTGGGCAGCGACACCCTGTCGGTGGACCGGGCCGTCCGACTGGACTCGTTCGGCGGCGGGGAACCCGGTGAGGGGCTCAGTCCGGTGCTGGCCCTGCTGGTGGCCATGATCTTCGTCGTACTCCTGCTGCCCATCGCGGTGTTTCTCGCCGCGGCGGTCCGGTTCGGCAGTGAACGCCGGGACCGCCGGCTGGCGGCGCTGCGCCTGGTCGGCGCGGACACCGCGATGACCCGGCGGATCGCCGCCGGGGAGGCCGCCGCCGCCGCACTGCTCGGGGTGGTGGTCGGTGGCGCGTTCTTCGCGCTCGGCCGCCAGCTCGTCCCCCTGGTCACCCTCTGGAACATCAGCGTGTACGCCTCGGACGTCCGGCCCGGGTGGCCACTGGTGCTGGTCATCGCCGTGGCGGTGCCGGTGCTGGCCGTCGTGTCGACGCTGGTCGCGCTGCGCGGTGTGCTGGTCGAGCCGTTGGGCGTGACCCGCCGGGCCGGCACGGGCCGGCGCCGGCTGTGGTGGCGGTTGCTGCTGCCGGCGGCCGGGCTGGCCCTGCTGGTACCGCTGCTGGGCAGCGTCCGCGACAACCCCGGCCCGCGAGGCAACGTCCAGGCCGCCGCCGGGGCCACCCTGCTGCTCGTCGGCACGGTCACCCTGCTGCCCTGGCTGGTCGAGGCCGCGGTACGTCGGCTACGGGGCGGACCGGTCGGCTGGCAGCTCGCGATCCGGCGGCTACAGGCCGACAGCGCCGGCTCGGCCCGGCTGGTCGGCGGGATCGCGGTGGCGGTCGCCGGACTGATCGGGCTGCAGATGCTCTTCGCGGTGGCGCAGGCCGAATCCACCGCCTCCACCGGTCAGGACCCCAGCCGGGCCACCGTCCAGGTCCAGGTGTCGACGCCGGACCCGGTGGCGGCCCGGGACCGGCTGCTCGGTGTACCAGGCGTCACGGGCGGGACCGGAACCGTGGTCGTCGGCGGTGCCTCGGCGGACGCCCCGGACAGCGGCTACCTGACCGTCCGGGTCGGCGACTGCGCGGCGCTGGCCGAGTTCGCCGTGCTGCCGGGGTGTGCCGACGGTCAGGTGTTCGCGGCCCACGCGCCGGCCGCCGAAGGTGCGGCCCCCGCGCTGGAACCCCGCCCCGGTCGACGGCTGCGGTTGGGCAGCGGCCCCGAGGGCGCCGGCCTCGTCTGGACGATTCCGGCGACGGTGCCCCCGGTGCCGGCCCGGAAGGATCCGGTGGGCTGGGCCGAGACACAACTGCTGGTGACGCCGGCCGCCCTCGACGTCCGGCGGCTCGGATCGGCCGCGCAGCTCAACGCCTTCCTGCGCACCGACCCGCACGCCCCGGACACCATCGAGCGGGTCCGCAACGCCGCGGCCGTCCTCGACCGGTACGGCGACGGCGCCGTGAACACGCTGGCCACGACCCGCAAGACCGGCAAGTTCAGCACCATCCAACGCGGCCTGTACGCCGGAGCGGTGGTCACGCTCCTGCTGATCGGAGCCAGCATGCTGGTGGGCCTGGCGGAGCAGCTTCGGGAACGACGCCGGCTGCTGGCCATGCTGGTGGCGGTGGGCACCCGGCGCTCCACCCTGAGCTGGTCGGTGCTCTGCCAGGCCGCCGTGCCGGTGCTGCTCGGGTTGATCCTGGCGGTGGGCTTCGGGCTCGCGCTGGGGACGATTCTGCTACGCCTGCTCGCCGTACCGTTCGCGGTTTCCTGGTCGGTGGTGGGCGTCTCGGTCGGACTCGCGGCGGCCACCGTGCTGCTGGTCACCGCCGGCAGTCTGCCCGTGCTGTGGCGACTGACCCGACCGGGCGGACTGCGTACCGAGTGACCGCGGTGGGTGGGTGGGTGGCTGAGGCTGGGGCTGGTGGGCGGCCCGCCCCGCTCCGGGCGGTCAGGCTTGATCCCTGCGCGGGGCTGGGCTGCCGAAACCTGTCGGGCGTTGCGCTCGTCCGTTCCGCACGGTCAGGCTCGATGCGCATGGGCTGGGCTGCCGAAACCTGTCGGGCGTTGCGGCTCGTCCGTTCCGCACGGTCAGGCTCGATGCGCATGGGCTGGACTGCCGGAATCTGTCGTGGGTTGCTGCCGTCCGTTCTGCTTTGCGAGCTTTGCCGGATTTGGTGCGGAGCTAACGAGTGGGCCGGAGACCCGTGCCTTACTGGCTACAATGAGTAAACCTCGGGAGATCCGCGACGCGCGGGCGTGACCGAGGGAACCCGAGGTGCCGAACCGGCGCTCGCCCATGTACCGTAAGAGCCACGAGAGATGCCTAACGTCATCGGGGCCCGCCTTCGGGCTGCCCCGAATTCTGTGCGAGGGGGTCGAGCCATGGGGCGCGGCCGTGCTAAGGCCAAGCAGACGAAGGTGGCCCGGGAGTTGAAGTACCACTCCCCGAACACCGATCTCGCCGCCTTGCAGCGGGAACTCGGCGGCGGCGGCAAGTCGGGTCACGACTTCGACGACGGCTACAAGGACCTGGTCGACGACGAGGAAGACGATCTCGACGAGGATGACCAGGACCCCTGGGCACCTCGCATTCGCTGACCCCTCCGGATTGACGAGCACGCGGTACCACCCGCGTGCTCACGCATGTCCGGTACGGGTCGCCGTGAACGCCGAGTACGTCAACCGACGATCTGGGAACCTGCCGTGGACGGCCGTTGCCACGCCCGACCCGCGGCAGGTTCCCATAGGTCCTCAGACCCTCGCTGGCGAGGTCTCAGGCCGGGTGACGTCTCGGGCGCTGGCGTGCGCGTGGCCAGCGGGGTTTCGCGGTCAGCGGGGTCGGTTGTTCCAGTTGTAGAACGTCGGAATGTTCTCGAAGTGGTTCCAGGCGCAGACCGCGGCGCCGTCACCGGCCGCCTCGGCACGCTCGCGTCGGGCCGTCTCGGCCTCCCGCAGAAGGGCGTCCAGTCCCGCGCCGGCTCCGCGTACCCGTTCCGCGAGGCCGTCGCCAGCGCGCTCAGTTCGTTGGCTGGTGATCTCGGGCATGGTCCAACACTCCCTCCAGTAGGCGGATCTTGCTGTTCCGGCAGTGTTCGGTCTCCGTGCCGTCGAACCGTCCATGCTCGAAGTACCGGTTTGCCGCGTGTCCCCCACCGCAGAACCCGAAGTACGCACACCCCGACCGGCAGGACTCCACCCCGCGCAGGAACTCGGCCACCCACGGCGTCTCCGCGGCGCCGGCCAGTATCTCCGGCAACGGCGTCGACAGCACGTTGCCGCTGCTGAAGTCCCCGTACTTCGGGTCGCAGAACCCGGCCAGTTCCGGCGAGAGCAGGACCACCGAACCATCGTGGGCGATCGTCGGGATCGGGTCGAGACGGCGGGGCAGCAGGTCGTCCGACGTACCGTCCAGGACCGCTCCCGCATACCGCAGGGACCACTCGACCTCGCGCAGGTGGATCCGCGGATCCCGGCGCCAGGCCGTGACCAGTTCCGCCCAGAAGCCCCGGACCAGCCGGGCCGGTCGGGCGTTGCTCCGGGTGTTGACGCCCTCGGTCTCCTCGATGTTGATGCCGAGCACCCCGCAACCAAGATCGAGGAAGTACTCGTACAACTGCGTCGCCAGCCCGGGCGCCGGGCGGGAGACGACGCACAGCGCCGAGAACGGGATGCCGTGCCGGCGCAGGGTCTCGATGCCACGCCGGATCTGGTCGTACGCCGGCCGCCCACCCCGGCCGACCCGCTCGGCGTTGCGATCCCGGGGCCCGTCCACGCTGACGCTGACCCGCACCCGCCGGCTGGCGAAGAACTCGCACCAGTCGTCGTCGATCAGCGTGGCGTTGGTCTGGACATGGTGCTCGACCGCCGCGTCGAACGGAGCCAACAGCGCCGCCAGGTGCTCCCGTCCGGCCGCCAGCGGCTCCCCGCCGTGCCAGACCACGGAGAACCGGTTGCCGACGGCCCAGCGGTTCACCGGCCCGGCGACCGCCGCTGCCACGGCCACCGGCATCCGCCGGTCGACGGCGCGCAACGGCAGATAGCAGTAGGCGCAGTCGAGATTACAGAGGGTGGTGGGCTGCATCACGACGTACGTCGGCACCGCGGCTATCCCGCGCATGCCCGACGGCGTCCGTCGCGCAACCTCCACCACACCTCCCCAGGCCATGTGCATTCAGGCTAGGCGCCAATAGCCGGTCGGGTGAAGGCCCGATCAGGTAGACGTACGATATGCGGAGCGTGATCAACCCCGGGTGTGCTGGCCGATCATCTGCACCTGGCCGGTCCCCTCGATGATCTCGCCGGCCTGCCACGCCTCCACCCCGCGCCCGGCCAGCGTGGCCAGGGCCCGGTCGGCGTCCTCCGCCGAGACGATCGCGAACATGCCAACCCCCATGTTGAAGGTCGACTCCATCTCCGAGTCCTCGATCCGACCCTTCGCCTGCACCAGATCGAAGATCGACTGCGGCTTCCAACTGGCCCGGTCCACGATGGCGTCGACGTTCTCCGGCAGGACCCGCACCAGGTTGCCCGGGATACCACCCCCGGTCACGTGGGCGAACGCCCGTACCTCGGTCTCGGCGATCAGCTTCAGGCAGTCCTGCGCGTAGATCTTGGTCGGGGTGAGCAGCTCCTCGCCCAGCGTGCGCTGGCCGCCGAAGTCGTCGACCACGGTGTCCAGCCGCATCCGGCCGGCACCGAGCAGGACGTGCCGGACCAGCGAGAACCCGTTCGAGTGCAAACCGGACGACTTCATGGCGATGACCGCGTCACCCACCTCGACGCGGTCCGGGCCGAGCAGCTCGCTCTCCTCCACCACGCCCACGCCGGTGGCCGAGACGTCGTACTCGTCCGGCCGCAACACCCCCGGGTGCTCCGCCGTCTCGCCGCCGAGCAGCGCGCAACCGGCGTACCGGCAGCCGTCCGCGATGCCCGCGCCGATCTCGGCGACCTTGTCCGGAACCACCTCGCCGCAGGCGATGTAGTCGAGCAGGAACAACGGCTCCGCCCCGCAGGCCACGAGGTCGTCCACCACCATGGCGACCAGGTCGATGCCGACGGTGTCGTGGATGTTGAGCTGTTGGGCGATCACCAGCTTGGTGCCCACGCCGTCCGTGGAGGAGGCCAGGATCGGGTTCCGGTAGCGGTTGGTGTCCAGCCGGAACAGCCCGGCGAAACCACCCAGGTCACCCATCACCTCGGGCCGGCGGGTGCCCCGGACCTTGGACTTGAGCAGCTCCACCGCCCGGTCCCCGGCCTCGATCGAGACCCCGGCCTCCGCGTACGACACGCTCCGCTTCCGGCCGGACCTGCCGGCTGCCCTCCAGGGTTGCCGGTCGGCACCCGAGCCGCCGGTCGGTCCGCCAGCTGCCCCGCTGCGCTCGGACACGTGCGTCACGATTCTCCCCTTCGTTGTGCGGCCGGCCGGATCCGTGATCACCGGAACCCGTCCGACCCGGCCGCCGGGCTGAACAGCACCGGCCGGTGCTATGGGCGGTGCAGTGCGTCGGCGCCGCCAGGGCTGGCGACGAGCGGCGCGGGCCCGGAGCCGGGACGGTCCGCCCCGGTCGCCAGGTCGGACCCTCCAGCGCCGACGCGGCGGTCGGAGGGCCGCCGTGCCGAGCCTTCGAGCAGGTGTTTGCCGATCAGGTTGCCGGCCGGCAGCTCGATCGGATATTCGCCGTCGAAACAGGCCCGGCAGAGCCGGGTCTTCGGTTGCTCGGTCGCCGCGATCAGACCGGCGAGGGAGACGTAGCCCAACGAGTCGGCGCCGATGGACCGCCGGATGCCCTCGTTGTCCAACCCGTTGGCCAGCAGTTCGGCGCGGGTGGCGAAGTCGATGCCGTAGAAACAGGGCCAGTTGACCGGTGGTGACGAGATCCGCACGTGCACCTCCAGCGCGCCGGCCTCGCGCAGCATCCGCACGATCGCCCGCTGGGTGTTGCCGCGCACGATCGAGTCGTCCACCACGACCAGCCGTTTGCCCCGGACGTTTTCCCGCAACGGGTTCAGCTTGAGCCGGATGCCGAGCTGGCGCAGCGTCTGCGAGGGCTGGATGAACGTGCGCCCGACGTACGGGTTCTTCATCAGTCCCGCGCCGTAGGTGATGCCCGAACCCTCCGCGTAACCGATCGCCGCCGGCGTGCCCGACTCCGGCACCGGGATCACCAGGTCAGCCTCGACCGGATGCTCCTTGGCCAACTGCCGGCCGATCGCCACCCGGGCCGCGTGGATGTTCCGGCCGGCGATCGTGGTGTCCGGGCGGGCGATGTAGACGTACTCGAAGAGGCATCCCTTGGGCTCCGGCGCGGCGAACCGCACCGACCGCAGGCCCTGCTCGTCGATCGCCAGCAACTCACCCGGCTCGACCTCGCGGACCACGCTGGCGCCCACGATGTCCAGCGCGGCGGTCTCGCTGGCCACCACCCAGCCGCGCTCCAGCCGACCGAGCACCAGCGGTCGCACCCCGTGCGGGTCGCGGGCCGCGTAGAGCGTCGACTCGTCCATCAGCACGAAGCTGAACGCGCCGCGCAGCCGGGGCAGCACGTCCAGGGCGGCGGCCTCGACCGAGACACCGGAGCGGCCGGCCAGCAGGGCGGTGACGAGGCTGGTGTCCGAGGTCGAACCGTCCAGCTCGATCCCGGCCTCGGTGAGCTGGGTGGTCAGGTCGGCGGTGTTCACCAGGTTGCCGTTGTGGGCCAGCGCGATCGTCGTGCCGGAGTCGGTGGCCCGGATCGTCGGCTGGGCGTTCTCCCAGGTCGAACCGCCGGTGGTCGAATACCGGGTGTGGCCGATGGCCAGATAGCCACGCAGGCTGGCCAGGGTCGGCTCGTCGAACACCTGGGCCACCAGGCCGAGATCCTTGTAGACCACCACACCCGAGCCGTCGCTCACCGCGATGCCGGCGGCCTCCTGGCCGCGATGCTGGAGCGCGTAAAGGCCGAAGTACGTGAGCTTCGACACGTCCTCACCCGGGGCCCAGACGCCGAACACCCCACAGGCGTCCTGCGGGCCGGGCCGTTCGGGGTCGAGGTCGTGGTTCAGCCGGCCATCGCCTCGGGGCACCTGATGCTCCCTCTGTGAGCTGCTGGGAATTGGTCCGGGAACTGCCGTCGTCCCCAGAGTGTACGCGAGCCGACGGCTGGACAGCGAGCCAGCGATTGGCCGCAGACGGTGAAGCAAATCAATATCCACAGCCGGTTGAGCTGCCTTCTTACCAGGTCAACCGGGATTATTTCGGCGCGACGACGACAGCTCGCCGAGGCGTACCGGCAACCGACACCAGGCTCGAAAACCATCAGAGTGGCAGCAGACCGGACAGATCCGACCGGATGCCGCTGGCCCGCACCCGTCCGTCGGTGACCGCGGTCGCCCAGTCCAGCCGGCCGGTGGCCAGCAGCACCCAGGTGACCGGATCTGTCTCCACCACGTTCGGCGGGGTGCCCCGGGTGTGTCGCGGACCCTCGATGACCTGCGCCGCCGCATAGGGTGGAACGCGCACCTCCACCGATCGACCAGGGGCCCGCTCGGACAACTCGGCGAGAAGAAGCCGCACCGCGTCGCGCAACACCGTCCGTTCGGGCGGCTCGCCTACGTCGAGGGCTGCCAGCACCGCCAACACCGGTGAGGACTTACCGTGCGGAGAGGACACGTCGGGACGATACGACCCCGCGGCGTCGCAATCGCCGTCGCCCCTGGGTCGCGCCGGTCCGACTCGACAAGGCATAGTGACCGACGGTGTATCTCGTACGGCGGTAGCTCCTCCCGGTCGACCCGGATCGGGGTGGCGGCAGGACCCGGAAGGCGGTAGACGTGGGAACCCACCGACGAGCCTGGTGGCAACGGGCCGGTGTGGTCGTGGCGCTGATGACCGGCGCCCTGCTCACCGCCCCCGCCGCACCGGCCCTGGCCGACGCGCCCAGCATCACCAACGTCTCGGCGTCGCCGAACTCCGTCAACGTCGGCGGGACCGTGCGGGTCGGCTACTCGCTCAAGTTCAACCCGGTCCAGGACGGGCCGGCGGACATCACCGTGCGGTCCAGCAACTCCAAGCTGACCTGCGTCGACGGTTGCAGCGCCAGCGCGGTCACCGGGGACGGCGACCGCACCGCCACCTTCAAGTACGCCACGGCGGCCACCTCGAACGAGAGCGCGACGATCACCGTCAGCGCCTCGTCGAAGACCCCGCCCGGCCAGAACTCGCAGAGCACCCAGGTCACCCTGGTCGGCAAGCCCGCCCCGGAGCAGCCGCAGACCGTCAAGCAGATCTGCGGGAAGGTCGTCAACAAGAACTCCGGTGCCGCCGTCGCGAACGCGTCGGTCATCCTGCAGGACGGCCAGAACCACAACTACTCCACCACCGCCAACGGCAGCGGCAACTTCTGCTTCAACGGCACCACGAGCCGGCCGATCGTCCCGGGCACCCTCGGGCTGATCGCCGGCAAGAACGACATACGTTCGAGCGTTCTCGGCGTGACCGCGAGCGCCGGTCAGTCGATCAGCGGGCAGCGACTCAGCCTCGACCTCCCGGCCGCCACCCCGAGCGCCACCCCGTCGGCGGAGGCGACTCCGAGCGACGAGGTCACCGACGAGCCGACGGACGAGGCCACCGACGGCGCGGCGAGCGAGACCCCGGCGGAGACGACGGCCAAGAACGCCTCCAGCGGTGGTGGCATGGGCCAGTGGCTGCTGATCATCGCCGGTGGCCTGCTCGTCGCCCTGGGCGTGGGTGCGATCGTGCTGCTGTGGATGCGGCGCAAGGAGGGTGACGACGGTGCCGAGTCCGGCGCCGCACCGACCACCACGCCCCGCCCGGTCGTTCCCACCCAGGGCGGGTACGGCGGCGCGAACGACGCGACCCGGGTCGCCGGCCGGCCGGGCGCCGACCCCACCATGGTGGGGGGTGCGGCGCTGGCCGACGCGCCCACGATGATGCACAACCGGCCACTCGTGGACGACGAGTTCCCGGACCCGTACGGCGCACCGCTGCCCAGCCCGCAGACGAACTACGGGCGGCAGGAGGGCGACTGGGCCGGCACCGGTTACGCCGGCAACAACGCGCCCACCCAGGTGGGCTACGGCGCCGCTGGAGCGGCCGGATACGGCGCCACCCAGGCGCAGGGACCGGGCTACGGAAACAACGGCTACGGAAACGCCCCCGGTTCGGGCGCCGGTGCCGGTTACGGAACCGCCCCGGCCTCGGGCGCCGGCTACGGCAACGCCCCGGGCGCCGGCTACGGCAACGCCCCGGCCTCGGGCGCCGGCTACGGCAACACTCCGGGTTCCGGTGCCGGTGCCGGTTACGGCAACGCCCCGGCCTCGGGCGCCGCGGGCGCCGGAACCGGTCAGGGTTACGGCAGCAACGGCTACGGCGAGAACCCCGCCGGTTACGGCGGTTACGGCGAGCAGCCCGGCCGGCCCACCGAGGCCCCGGCGGGCCACGCTGGCTACGGCGAGCAGCGGTACGACGAGCAGACCGGCCGGTACGACGGTGGAGGCTACGGTCAGCAGCAGCCCGCCGACCCGTACAACACCGCGTACGGCCAGGGCGGCGGTGACCAGAACTACGGCGCGGGCCAGAGCGGGTACGACAACCGGGGTGGCTACGACCAGGCCGGTGGCGGGTACGACGGCGGCTATGACCAGCGTGGCGGTGACCAGCGTGGCGGCCAGGGCGGCGGCGGATACGACCAGCCCGGCGGCCAGGGCGGTGGCTACGGCTACCCGCAGCAGCAGGGCGGCTACGACCAGTACGGCCAGGGCGAGCACGGCGGCCAGGGTGGGTACGACGGCCGCGGTGGCTACGGCGGCGGCCAGGCCGGCGGATACGACAACTCCCCGGGCCAGGCACCGAACCAGGGTGGCTACGACAACAACCAGACCCCGGGCGGATACGGCAGCCAGGGCCAGGGCCAGAACGGGTACTACGGCGACCAGCAGCACCAGCACGGCGACCAGGATCCGGCCCGGGGCGGTCGCCGGCCGGTCGACTGGCTGGACGACTGACGGATTCGCGGCGGCTCAGGCCGCCGCGATGACGCCGTTCCGGAGCACCGGAACGGTGGTCGAGATGCCGACCCGGGCGGCGATCTCGACGTCCTCGCCGAAGCCCCGCCCGATCAGCTCGCGGCCGGAAACGCAGCCCCGCACCGCCGCCGGGATGTTCGGAATACCGCCCAGGCCCGCCAGCACGACCGCCGCCTCGACGGAAAGGCCGCCGGGGGCGGTGACCAGCGCGTCGAGCACCGCCGCCGCGCCGAGTTGATCCTCGACGCACGGCCGCAGGGTGCCGTCGCTCCACCGCTCGCCGGCGGCGATCACCCCGATCGGCCGTTCCGCCGAACCGTACCCCTGGGCCAGCAGCCACCCGCCGACAGCGGTCGCGTTCCGCAGGCAGGCGGTCGCCACCGACACCCCGGTGGAGCTGGCGGCGGAGCAGATCGCCGAACCGTTCGGCGAGGGTAGGACAAGGTCGGGCACCACCGGCGCCGCGCGCAGGGCGGCCGGGGACAACGACCAGGGATGTCCCGGATCCACCGTGCCGCGTCCCACGGCGGCCACCGCACCGACCCGGGCCGCGTACTCGGCGGCCTGGGCACCCCACGGGAACGGGTGTACCCGCGTTCCCCGGCTCACCGCCACCTCCACCGAGGTGGTGAAGGAGAGCACGTCGACCACGACGAGGACCGAGCAGACCCGGCCCAGTTCCGCCGCGCCCGACAGCCCCCAGTCGAACCGAACGCCGGTCCCCGGTTGACCGTGGACCGGCACGGTCAACGCGACTCGCCCGCCGGACCGTCGGGGCGATCCTGCTCCGCGCCGTCCCCGGTGGGTCGGTCAGCGCCGTCCCCGCCCGGCTGGTCCGGGTCGTCCGTCGGGTGGACGGCCGGAGCCTCGGTCAGCGCCGACGCCGTGGCCTGGAACTCGGCCTCGGCCGGGTCCGCCGCCTCGGCAGTCTCGACTCGGTCCGCCGCCTCGGTCGAAAGCGCCGCCTCCGTCGAAAGCGCCGCCTCGGTCGGAAGCGCCGCCTCGGTCGGAAGCGTGTCCTCGGTTGCCTCGGCCGGCACCGCCGTCGTCTCGACCCCGACGCCGGTCGGGACCGTACCCTCGGGGCGCGGCGCGTCGGCCGAGCCGTCGAACAGGGCCGGCAGGGTGCCGGTGAACGCGGCCCGCAGCTCGTCCAGATCGATCCGGAACTGGTCCCGGACCTCCAGGGCACCGCCGTGCGGGTCGGTCACGCCGAGCGGCGTCCAGGGGATCCCGAACTCGGCGCAGAGCGCCGTGAACGCCTTGTCCTGCCCGCGGGGCACGGTGACCAGCACCCGGCCGGTCGACTCGCTGAACAGGTAGACGAACGGCATCGAGCCCTCGGTGAACCCGGCCGGCAGCGTGACGCGGGCGCCGACGCCGTACCGCAGGCAGGACTCGACGAGAGCCTGGGCGAGCCCACCGTCGGACAGGTCGTGCGCGGCCCGCAGGTGTCCCACCCGGGACGCCTCGGCCAACAGGTCGGCCAGCGCCCGTTCCCGGTCGAGGTCGACCCGGGGCGGCGGCCCGCCGAGGTGGTCGTGCACCACCGAGGCCCACTCGGAGCCGGACAGCTCGGTGTGCGTGTCGCCGAGCAGGAACACCAGCTCGTCGCCGCCCTGCTCCGGACGGGTGAAGCCCATCCGCACCCGGTCGCTCACGTCGTCGAGCACGCCGAGCACCCCGACCACCGGGGTGGGATGGATCGCCGCGGCCCCGGTCGAGTTGTAGAAGCTGACGTTTCCGCCGGTCACCGGGATGCCCAGCTCGGCGCAGCCGTCGGCCAGGCCGCGAACGGCCTCGGCGAACTGCCACATCACCGCCGGATCCTCGGGGGAACCGAAGTTGAGGCAGTTCGTCACCGCGAGGGGACGGGCACCGGTCACGACCACGTTCCGGTACGCCTCGGCCAGCGCCAGCTTCGCGCCCTGGTACGGGTCGAGCCGGGTGTACCGGCCGTTGCCGTCCAGCGAGATGGCCACCCCGAGACCGGTCTGCTCGTCGATCCGGATGATGCCGGCGTCCTCGGGCTGCGCCAGCACGGTGTTGCCCAGGACGTACCGGTCGTACTGCTCGGTGATCCAGGTCTTGTCGCACAGGTTCGGCGACGCCACCATCCGCAGGACGGTCTCCCGCAGCGCGTCGGGGGTCGCCGGCCGGGGCAGCGTCTCCGCGCGGTCGGCGTCGAACAGGATCCGGTCGGCCGGCTCGCGCAGCGGGCGCGCGTACACCGGGCCGTCGTCCACCAGGGTCGCCGGGGGTACGTCCACGACGGCCCGGTCGTGCCAGGTGATCAGCAGCCGGCCGGGGCTGCCGTCGGCGGCCGGCGGCGTGACCTCGCCGATCGCGGTGGCCGGGACGCCCCACTTCTCGGCGGTCCCGAGCACCGCGTCCAGCTGCTCCGGGGCCACGATCAGCAGCATCCGCTCCTGCGACTCGCTGGCCAGGATCTCGTGGGGCCGCATCGAGGGCTCACGCAGCGGCACCCGCTCCAGCCACACCCGCATCCCCGTGCCGGCCGCGGCTGCGGTCTCGGTGAGCGCGCAGGTCAGGCCGGCGCCACCGAGGTCCTGGATGCCGACGACGAGCTCGCCGTCGTACAGCTCCAGGCACGCCTCGATGAGCAGCTTCTCCATGAACGGGTCGCCGACCTGCACCGCCGGCCGTCGGCCCTCGCCGCCCTCGCCGAAGGTGGCGCTGGCCAGCACGGAGACGCCGCCGATGCCGTCCCGGCCGGTCCTGGCCCCCATCAGCACGACGATGTTGCCAGGGCCGGCAGCGGCCTTGTTCTGCAGGCGGTCAACCGGAAGGACCCCGAGGCAGAGGGCGTTGACCAGCGGGTTTCCCTGGTAGCAGGGGTCGAAGACGGCCTCACCGCCGATGTTGGGCAGGCCCAGGCAGTTGCCGTAGCCGCCGACCCCGGCCACCACGCCGGGCAGCACCCGGGCGGTGTCCGGGTGGTCGGCCGCGCCGAACCGCAGCGCGTCCATCACGGCCACCGGACGGGCGCCCATCGCGAGGATGTCCCGGACGATGCCACCGACGCCGGTGGCCGCACCCTGGTACGGCTCGACGAAACTGGGGTGGTTGTGTGACTCGACCTTGAAGGTCACGGCCAGCCGGTCGGAGATCTGGACGACGCCCGCGTTCTCCCCGATGCCGGCCAGCAGCCGCTCCGACGGCGGTGCCTTCTCGGCGAACTGGCGCAGGTGCACCTTGCTCGACTTGTACGAGCAGTGCTCGCTCCACATGATCGAGTACATGGCCAGCTCGGCCTGGGTGGGCCGGCGGCCCAGCATCTGCCGGATCCGCTCGTACTCGTCGTCCTTCAGGCCCAGCTCGGGGTAGGGCTGGAGCTCCTCCGGGGTGTCGGCGGCGCGTTCGACGGTGTCCAGGCCGTGCAGGTCGGCCGGGACGGTCGTGGGTTGGCCGGCGGAGGCGTTCGCCGGAATGCCGTTGGTCGGCGCGGTGGTCGACGGGCCGGCCGGGGTGCCGGGCGTGCCCGGGTCGCCCGCCGGCGGGTCGGTTGGGTCGGCCGTCGCCGGACCGGTCGGGTCCACGGCGCCCGTCGCCGAGTCGGGCTGGGTCGTCATGCCGGCGCTCCCGCCAGGTGCTTGAGGATCGACGTGAAGAAGCCGAGCCCGTCCAGGGACGGTCCGGTCAGTGCCTCGACGGCGTGCTCGGGGTGGGGCATGATGCCGACCACGTTGCCGGCCTCGTTGGTGATCGCCGCGATGTCGCGCTGCGACCCGTTGGGGTTCTCACCCAGGTAGCGGGCCACCACCCGGCCCTGGTCCGTCAACTCGTCGAGGGTGCGCTGGTCGGCGACGTACCGGCCCTCGCCGTTCTTGACGGGGATCAGGATCTCCTGACGCGGGTGGAAGGTGTTCGTCCACGCGGTGTTGGTGGTCTCGATCCGCAGCAGTTGATCACGGTTACGGAAGTGCAGGTGCCCGTTGCGGGTGAGCGCCCCGGGCAGCAGGTGCGCCTCGCAGAGGATCTGGAAACCGTTGCAGATGCCGAGCACCGGCAGGCCACCCCGGGCGGCGTCGACGACGCTGCGCATCACCGGGGCGAACCGGGCGATGGCGCCGCAGCGCAGGTAGTCGCCGTAGGAGAAACCACCGGGCAGTACGACGGCGTCCACGCCGTGCAGGTCGGCGTCGGCGTGCCAGAGCCGGACCGGTTCGGCACCGGCGATCCGGACGGCCCGCGCGGCGTCCCCGTCGTCGAGTGACCCGGGGAAGGTCACCACCCCGACGCGCGTACTCATCGCTGGTCCGCTGTCTCGTCCGACTCGACCACCCGGATCGTGTAGTCCTCGATCACGGGATTGGCGAGCAGCTTGTCGGCCAGCTCACGCACCCGTCCCAGGTCGGGCTCGCCGGTGAACTCCAGCTCGATCCGACGGCCGATGCGGACTGACGAGACGTCGCTGACCCCGAGTGTGGGTAGCGCGTTCGCCACCGCCTGACCCTGTGGATCAAGGATCTCCGGCTTGAGCATGACGTCGACCACGACGCGGGGCACGGGGCACTCCTGACTGATGGGGCGGCGCGGGTGCCGGCCCACGAGGGGCCGAGCGGGCCCAGCCTACCTGGCAGACGCACTCATCGACGCACCCGCCCGCCCTGTGGATAACCTTGTGGAAAACCCGCGTTCGTCGATGTTCGCCACCGCCCGTGAGCAGCGCGTCACCCTTTCTTCCAATCGGTGGACAGTCGCCGTCGACCCGGGCTCGCGGAGCCGCTGCGGGAGCGGGTCCGCGACGACCCGGCGGCAACCGGACCGACCCCGGGACCGGGGGTCACCGACCGACCCCGCCGGCACTCGACGGGGCCTATCGGGCCTGGTGGGCCGAACGACCGGATTCGCGGCATGTGTTCACATGAACATGCTTCACGAATGCCGACGGACCCGCTCTGCCAGCATCACAACCGTGCTCGTCGTGACGATGGACCATCTTCCGGGGTACGAGATCCGCGAGATCCTCGGGCAGGTCGTCTCCTCCCAGGCTCGCACCCGCAACGTGTACCGGGAAGGGGTGAAGAGCCTGCGCGGCGGCGCGTACGACCCGGCCGCGCCGGAGAACCTCACCCGGTGGCGCACCGATGCCGTGGCCCGGTTGGGCGAGGAGGCCCGGCGGCTCGGCGCCAACGCCGTGCTCGGGATGCGGTTCGAGCATCGCGAGGTCGGTGAGATGTGGATGGAGGTGTGCGTGTACGGAACCGCCGTGGTGGCGTACCGCTCGCCTGTCGCCGCCGCACCGGACCAGCCGCTCGTGGCCGCCGAGACCGCGCACACCGCGGAACCGGTCGAGTCCGGGGCCATCGCCGAGGCTCCCAGCGCGCCCAACCTGCGGACCGCCGGCGAGACCCCCACCCGACCCGGCTGAGCCCGCCCCTCGATCCGCTGGCGAGGACGGCCGGGTGGGCTGCCCGGACCGGACCGAAGACCGGAGGTCAGAGGATCGGCGGAGGACTGTACGTGGCGGCCTCCGGGTGCGCGACGACGACATCGGCGATGCGCTTCGTGACCGCGTCGACCTGGTTGCGGGCGGCGCCGACGAAGCCGGCCGGGTCGGCCACCAGCTCGTCGATCTCGGCCCGGGACAGGCACAGCCGACCGTCCGCCGCCAGCCGGTCGAACAGGTCGTTGCCGGCGGCGCCCCGCTCGCGCATGGCCAGCGCCACGGCCACCGCGTGCTCCTTGATCACCTCGTGCGCCACCTCGCGCCCGACGCCTCGGCGTACCGCGCCGACCAGGATCTTCGTGGTGGCCAGGAACGGCAGGTAGCGGTCCAACTCCCGGGCGATCACCGCCGGGTACGCGCCGAACTCGTCAAGCACCGTCAGGAACGTCTGGAACAGCCCGTCCGCCGCGAAGAACGCGTCGGGCAGCGCCACCCGGCGCACCACCGAACAGGACACGTCACCCTCGTTCCACTGGTCTCCGGCCAGCTCACCCACCATCGACAGGTAGCCCCGGATCACCACGGCGAGCCCGTTGACCCGCTCGGAGGAACGGGTGTTCATCTTGTGCGGCATCGCGCTGGAGCCCACCTGGCCCGGCTTGAAGCCCTCGGTGACCAGCTCCTGCCCCACCATCAGCCGGATGGTGGTGGCCAGCGACGACGGCGCCGCCGCGGCCTGCGCCAGCGCCGACAGCACGTCCAGGTCCAGCGAGCGCGGATAGACCTGGCCCACGCTGTTGAGCACCCGGGCGAACCCGAGGTGCGTGGCGACCCGCCGTTCCAGCTCGGCGACCTTGGTGGCGTCCCCGTCGAACAGGTCGAGCTGGTCGGCGGCGGTGCCGACCGGGCCCTTGATGCCCCGCAACGGGTACCGGGCCAGCAGGTCGGCCAGCCGCTCGTACGCGATGAGCAGTTCCTCCGCCGCGGACGCGAACCGCTTACCCAGCGTGGTGGCCTGGGCCGCCACGTTGTGCGACCGTCCGGCCATCACCAGCCCGGAGTACTCGGACGCGTGCCAGGCCAGCCGGGCCAGGGCGGCCACCACCCGGTCCCGGATCAACTCCAGCGACGCCCGGATCTGCAGCTGCTCGACGTTCTCGGTCAGGTCCCGCGACGTCATCCCCTTGTGGATGTGCTCGTGCCCGGCCAGCGCGCTGAACTCCTCGATCCGCGCCTTCACGTCGTGCCGGGTGACCCGCTCCCGCGCGGCGATCGACGCCAGGTCGACCCGGTCCAGCACCGCCTCGTACGCCTCGACGACCCCGTCGGGCACCGCCACCCCGAGGTCGCGCTGGGCCCGGAGCACCGCGAGCCACAGCCGGCGCTCCATCCGGATCTTCTCCTCGGGAGACCACAGCGCGGCCAGCTCCGGGGAGGCGTAGCGGGCGGCCAGCACGTTCGGAATCGTCGTCACGGGTGCCGATTGTAGGGAAGGGCGGCCGTAAACCCGGAGCAGGTGCGCACCATCCCGGCCACCCGGCTGACCGGTCAGGCTCAGATCTGTCGGCTCCGACCCGAGCAGGTCGGTCAGGTCCGGCCCGTCCCGGCTCGGGTGCCCGACCCCTGAGCGAGGGCCGGTGGCTCGGCTCAGCCGTGCGCCGGAGGTGCCGCCGTGACACCCTCTCCGACCGGCTGGACGGCTGGCGAGGGCGCCTCGTCGACCGGCTGGCCCGGTGGCCCCACGGGGAGTTGCCGGACGTCCCGGCTGGCCAGCATGCCGAGCACGGAGAGCACCACCAGCGCCGCCGAGCCGAGCAGGGCGTCCCGGGTGCCGAAGGCCGCCGCCGCGGGTCCGGCCGCGATCTGACCGAGCGGGATCGCCACCCACGAGCCCAACATGTCGTACGAGTAGACCCGGGCCAGCCGGTCCGCCGGGATGTGCCGGGCCATCGACGTCTCCCAGGCCACCGCGAACTGCTCGACGCCCAGCCCGACGGCCAGCGCCGCCGGCACCAGCACGATGACCCGGGGGGCCAGCGCCAGCCCGAGCAGCAACAGCGCCTCGGCGAACATGCAGGACACCCCGACCAGCAGCAGCCGGCGTACCCGGATCCGCAACGCGACGAGTCCGCCCAGGATCATGCCGGCGGTTTCCGCGGCGAGCACCACGCCCCAGGCGCCCCGCCCGATCGTGTGGTCCGCGACGGCCGGGCCGAGCACGCCGACGCCGCCGCTCAGGACCGCGTTGAGCACCATGAAGCCGGCCACCACCACCCACAGCCAGGTCCGGCCGACGAACTCGGACCAGCCCACCCGCAGGTCGGCCAGGACGCTGGACCGGGCGCCACCGGCCGGGGCCGGGGCCGTGGGCACGCGCACCCGGGTGTACGCCAGCGCGGCCAGCGCGAACGTCGCGGCGTCCGCGACGAGTCCCCAGCCGGGCCCGACGGCGGCGACCAGGATGCCGCCCAGCGCGGCGCCACCGATCATCGCGCTGTTCATCCCGAGCCGGTTGATCGCGTTGGCCGGCTGGATCAGTTCGGCCGGTACGGTCTGCGGGGTGAGCGCCGCCGACGCCGGTTGGGCGAGTGCGCTCACCAGGCCGTTGGCGATGCCCAGCGTCATCAGCAGCGGGATCGAGGCGGTGCCGGTCAGCACGAGCGCCGCCACGACCCCCTGGGTGAGCGCGCCCAACGCGCTGGAACCGGTCAGCAGCAGGCGGCGCGGCAACCGGTCGGCCAGCACCCCGCCGAACAGTACGAAGACCACGTTGGTCAGCGACCGCGCGCCGACCACCAGGCCCAGGTCGCGGACCGACCCGGTCAGATCGAGTACGGCGAACGCCAGCGCGATCGGCGCGACGGCGTTGCCCAGCATGTTGATCGATCGACCGAGGGTCAGGTTGCGGAACGCGGCGTGCCGCAGCGGCGCGAGCATCAGTGCTCCATCTCGAAGAGTGCGGCGGTGGCGTTGACGTGGAGGGTGCCGGGGGTACGGGTCGGCCGGGCGGCCTGGTGCAGCCGGAGCATGGCCTCGGCGACCTGCCGGCGTACCTCGGTCCAGGTCTCCGGGTCGACCCAGATTTCGGCGTCGGCGAGATAGCCGGTGCCCCCGGACCGGCGCCGGCCGGCCCGGCGTTCCAGCTCGGTCGCCACGGCCGCGTAGACCAGGCGTTGACCCTGGTCGTCGTGCCGGGCCAGCTCATCGCTCCGTCCCCGGTGCTGGTCGGGAAGGTACCGGTAGCGCTTGGCCAACCCGCCCCGGATGCGTTCCTCGCCGTCGATGAGGATCGCGCCGGCCGCGAGCAACTGGCGCAGGTGGTAGCTGGCGTTCGCGTGGGTGAGATCCAGTTCGCGGGCCACGTCGGCGGCGGTCAGCGGCGCGCCGGTGAGCAGCGACAGGATCCGCAGCCGGATCGGATGCGCCAGGGCCCGCAGCCACACCGTGTCGTCGACATCGACATCCGCAGCGGCTCCGGTGGCAGGTACGGGGACAGCCGGGGACCCGCTCGCCGACTCGGCGGCATCTCCCAAAGACATGTTTGGAGGTTAGGACCGGCGGAGTCCACCGTCAAGTAGTCGTTGGGGGGTTTCGTGCGGCTCAGCCCAGCGCCCGGCCGGTCAGCGCCCGGTAGAACTCCGCGCAGGCCGCCGCCTCGGTCGGGTGGGTGGCCCGCACGTCGTATCCGCCCCGTTCGTACGCGCCGATCTCCCAGCCGCCACCCGGTGCCGGACGCAGGAACCAGAAGTCGGGTGGGACGGGCCGTTGCTCGTGCACTCCGGTGATCTGGAAGGCCGCCGGCGACATGCCGGCCGCGAACAGGGCGTCACGTACCCCGTAGCGGTCCACCCGATCTCCCGTCGTCAGCAGGACCCGACGACCTCGACCCGGGACGCGCAGGAGCCGGGAGCAGCATTCGGGTCGAAGTCCTCCTCCACCAGATAATGGTGGTCCAACAGCCAGGTGATGCTCAGCGCCGCGCCGGCCTGCGGCAGGTACTGCCTGTTCAGTTTGAACTGGGTTCCCCAACCCGGCTGCGCGAACCACGGCGCGATCGGACCGGAGTCCACAGTGAACGACCTGATCACGCAGTACACGTGGTAGTTGGCCGACGGTACCGTCCCGGGCGGCGTCGCCGGTGGCGTGTTGAGCCGGTCCGGTGGCAGCGCCCGGCCGCCGAACGGGGTACCCAACGGGGACAGGAACGCGCCGCCCGGGAAGCCGAACCGGTCGAGCCGGTAACCGGGCAGGAGCCGCTGGGCCGCCTTGATCGGCCGGCCGTCGGGGGCGAGCGCGAAGCCGTCCAGCGGCGGGAAGAGGTACGCGTCGTGCGCGGGGCCGACCGTGAAGGCGTTGTTCCAGTCCTGCTGGCTCAGCCCACCGAACCGCTGATAACCCGTGAGCAGCGCCCCGACCGGGTCGGTGGACGGCAGGTTCCGCGGGCCGAAGAGCCGGTTGTCGGCGTGGTACCTCCCGGTCGGTGGCGCCGCGGCCGGCGTACCCGGGCGGCACCAGCCGTCGGCGGCGCCGACACCACCGTCCGGCTGCGGGCTGCCATCGCCGCCACCGGGACCGCCGTCAGCCGCCCGCGACGTGATCGTCGCGACGTCGACCCGGGTTTGGTACGACCCGCCCAGCCCGACGGACCAGGCGGGCAGCGGCTGGACCGCCATCACGAGCCCGGCCACGATGGCCAGGAAGAACCTGCCTACCTTCATCCCCGCCTCCCGAGAATCAACCTGCACGGTCGATCCTCGGCGGGATATGCCCCTTTATGCGAGGTTTCGGGGGTTCACTACCCGAAAAGGCGATCAGCTCAGCGGCGCGGGGCCTCGTCCAGACAGGCGGCGTTGACCCCGATCAGCTCCTGGAGCGCCGGCAGGAACCGGGTCAGCACGAACCGGGGATCGTGCTCGCGCTGATCATCCACCGCCGCCCGGGCACCGGCCGACGCGAACGCCACACAGACATCCCAGAGGCTCCCACCGGTGGAACTCCACATCCAGATGTCGTTGACCAACGCCGGAACCCGGAGCACCGGCTCCGCGCCGAACAGGCCGATGCCGTGACGCAGCGGATCCTCCGGGGTGTTGCCCAGCGGCAACATGAGCGCCCGGACGCGATGGGCCTGGGCGAAGCCGAGCGCGTCCTCCTGGGCCGGCCCCACCTCGACGAGCAGCCCGTCCTCGACGAACTCGTCGATCAGGCCATCCGGATCGGCCACCCCGAGCCGCCGCGCGGCGTCGGCGGTCTCGACCCGGGTCCACGGCCCGTCCGCGTCCGTCGAGCGGTGCGCGGCGGCCCAGACCGAGAAGGCGGCCTCACTGTCCATGGTCACGGACAGCCGACCGACGGCCAGCGAGTGGTACTTCACCGGCGCTCCGGGCGCCGGGTGGAACGCACCGGTGTACCGGCCCACCGGAAACACCAGTGGCCGGTCGGTCCTCGTGTCGGTCACGGCAGGGGCTCCAGATAGACGACGCTGGTGGCGAGCAGGGAATGGGCGTTACCGAGGAAACCCGCCAGCATCGCGGCCGGCTCCACCAGCTCCGGGTCGGTGCCTCCGGCCTGCCGTTCCTCGGTGGCGAGCGCCTCGCAGATCCGCCACAGGCTCTCCCCGGTCGAGCATCGTTCCCACAGGTCGTAGACGCTGCGGGTGACGGCGATCACCGGGTGGTCGAAGAAGCCGATCGAGTACAACCACGGCTGTTCCGCGCTGTTACCCAGGCCGAGCATCCGGGCACCCACCCGATGCCCACGGGCGAAGTCGGCCGCCTCGGGCGTACCCGGTACCACCCGGGCGGCGAGGCCCGCGTCGACCAGGTCGTTCAGCAACGACCCCAGGTCCTGGTCCGGCCCCAGGTGTTCGGCGGCGGCCTCGCGCAGCGCCTCGAAGGTCCACGGCCGCTCGGCGAGCGGACCGGTCACCCCGTGCAGCAGCGCCCACACCAGGAAGCGCGGATCCTCCAGCTCCCACACCTCGTCGCGCAACCGGATCCGGTGGTAGCGCTCGGCCGACCCGACGACCGGGTGGAAGGTGCCGAAGAACTGCCCGATCGGCAGCAACAGCGTAGGTGGCGCAAGGGTGGTCACTCCGGGATGTCCCATCGACGAGGATCGTTTCTCATTGACACTTTCTCCGTTCGCGGGTCCCGCGCACCGCGCCCAGCCCCGGGTCACTCACGCGGTGCCCAGTACATCGGGTCGCTCCGGTCCGGGAATACGACGGCCTCCGGGTCCGGTGCCCCCTCGGGCTCCGGGACCGGATGAAGCCTGTCCAGGAACGACCCGATGTCCTGCCCGAGCCGCATCAGCGCCGCCTCCCGCTCCGAATGACCGGTCTCACCGTACGGGCCGCCGGACAAGTGCTTCGGAAGGAGCCACACCGAGTCGGCGTCCGGCTGGTCGACCTTGACGAACAGGGTGCCCTCGTCGGCCACCCCGATCGCGAGGTACCGCCGGGACACCATGGGGTCGCGGTTGACCTGCTGCGCGACGACCAGATCACGGTGGCGGTACTGCGGATCGACGCCGAACAGCGGGCGCAGCGGCGACAGCGACAACGGCCAGGGATAACGCTTGACCAAGGGGGTGTCCTCGATCAGGTCGGGGATCTCGTGGTATCCCTCGAACCACACCCCGTTGGTCTCCGCCAGCCAGCGCTCGTAGGCCGGCGGCAGGACCTGACCGAGCGCCGCCCGCAGCGCCGCGAGCTGCGCCTGGTCCAGCCGTCCGGACGGTCGCAGCCGGGCCGGTTCGTCGCTGTGCCGCGGCTCGTACACCTCGTGCCGGCCGGTCGGTGGGTCCTGCGGCTCGTTCTCGTCCACCCGACGGAGGGTGACCGTCCACCAGCCCAGCGTCTTGAAGTCGACGTCGGCGAACCGCCAGGTCTCATCGAGCACCGGGAACGTCTCGCCCAGCCGTACGACGTACTCCAGCTCCGCCCCATCCTGCGGGAACACCAGAATCCGGGCCTCGGGGGTGGCACCCGGCAGCACCGACCCGACCGCGACGCCGGTCCACCCGATGCTGGTCTGGGTGTTGTTGTCGATCAGCACGACGTTCTCACCCGGGCTCATTGGCGCTTCCCTCCTGTCCGCCACCGCTCAGCCGATCAGCATGGTCCGCAGCGCCGGCTCGGGCGGAAGTTCGAACCCGAGCACGTCGCGGGCGATCCGCTCGGCCTCGGCCCTGCCGACCGGCAGCACGCCGCCGGTGGCCGGCTGACCGCCGGCCGTCCACTGCGCGGACCGCTGCCCGCGCCCGGTCAGCTCCACCACGGTCAGGCCGACCACCCTACCGTCGGCATCCAGCATCGCCTGGTAGACCACGTGGTCGTGCGGATCCTCGGTGCGGATCCGCCCGAAGCCGTGCGGGGTCGGCGTCCCGGAGACCACCGGGCGGGCCGGGGACACCGGGTCGGCCGGCGTCGCCGGGTCGACCGGGGACACCGGACGGACGTCGGGCACCGGCGGAACGCGCGGGGTCGGCGCGACGTGCGGCGCCGGGGGCACATTCGGCATCGGGGGCGCCGGGACCGTCACGGCCGGGGGCACCGGCGCGGGAACCCGGTCGAGGTACGCGTATCCGGGTGCCATCAGGTCGAGGAAATCCCGGACCGGCATGGACGACGGGTGCTGCCTGTTCCACGGGTTGCGCAGCCGGACCTCACCGCTCACGACACCGACCACCTCGTACGCGTGCCCCGGCTTCAGGCCGTACGGCAACCGTGCCTGAAGGTGCGGTGGGTACTGCCCTTCGACCATGGTGCTTGCCACCACCGGGTTTCCGGCGGCGAGCAGCCGGGCGAGCTCGGTCTCCGTGTCGCCCTCCCGGCCGGGGGTGCGGTCGAACACGGCGGTCCGGGCCGGTTCCCCGGTGAGCTGGGTGAGCAGTTCGGCCCAGAGCGCCGGCACGCTCCCGCGGTTCAGCCGGGCGTACCCGGCCGGGACCGGCTCGCTCGGGTCGTAGTCCTCCTTGCGCCATTCCTGCCACAGCCGGTGCCACTCGGCGCGCCGGGCGTCCGTCCAGGTGCGGTCCACGGCCGCGACCGCCTTCTCCAGCAGCGCGGCCCAGGCGGACGGGACCCTCTCCGACTGGTCCGCGTACGCGGCCTTCCGGGTGCCGGTGTTGAGCGGAACGTCGGGATGCACCGTGATCCGCAGCCGCCGGCCCGTCGGGGCGGTCGCCCGACCCGGGAGCGTGCTCTCGTGCAGGTACACGTCCACGCTGCCGTCCGGGTTCGGCCGGAACATCCGGGCGAACGCCATCGGTAGGTGCCCGGCCACCGCCCCGATGCTGGCCAGCATCCCGCAGTCGCCCAGCAGCCCTTGCTGCACCTGCTCCCGGGTGGGCGGGCCGGCCCAGAGCGGCACCGGAGCGCCGGTGTTCTGGAACTCCGCCCGCCCGTACGGCAGGTGCCGGCCGCCCTGCTCGGGCAGTCCGAGCCGGTCGGCGAGCGCACTGACCCGGGTGGGCGTGACCTCGGTCGGGCCGCCGTGCGCGACCGTCACGGGCATCCGCGCCGGTTGCGGCACGAGCTGGCCCAGCGCCGCCGTCAGCAGGTCGGGGACCAGCATCATCACCCGGGCATCACCGACGTAGTGGAAGCTGGTACCGCTCAGCGCCGCCAGCGCGGCCGGATCGTTCGCGTACCGGCTCGCCAGCCTGCTTCCGGCGAACCGGCGGTCCGCGTCGAGCAGCCCCTGCCGGCCGCGTTCGGTGTCCAGCTCGAACCGGGCGGGTGGGGGATCCAGGCGAATCTCCGGGCCGTTCACAATGGCGTACGGGCGCAGGTCGAACCGGCCGGTGAGGTCGACGTACACGCCCTCGGCCGCGACCCGGGCCGCGAGCTGCGGGTCGGTCGCCGCGATCCCGGCGAGCAGGTGGGCCGGCAGGCCCATGATCTGACCCGCGTACGCGGGCAGCCTCGGCATGCTGAGCTGGGTCGCCTCGGCCCGCAGCGCCAGGTCGTGCAACCGGCTCGCGAGCTGGTCCGCGGACAGTGGCTGGTCATCGGCCCTGGCCCGGTACAGGTAGTCGAAACCGCGTACCCGCTGGGTCTCGGTGGGGTCCGGCACGCCGCGCAGCACCTCGGAGACCTGCGCCGGAGTGAGGTGCGGCACGGTCAGCCGGGCCAGGTGCCCGGAGACATCGGCGGGTAGCAGCCGCCACCGGGCGACGGCATCCGGAGTGTCCAGCCGCAGCCCGAGATGGTCCACCAGCGCCGCCAGCTCGGTACGGATGCGCAGCCGGTCGACCCGGCCCGCCGTACGGTACTCGTTGGCGAGAATCCGGATCTCCGCCATCCGGCCGTGGTCGTGGGCGCTGAGCCCTGCCGGATCGATCGGTCCGGTGACGTTGCCCGGATCGAGCGGGCCGACCAACGCCGCACCGGCGGCGTGCAGCGTCGACAGTTCCGCCACCTCATGGGCCAGCGCCCGCGCCACCACCTCGTCGACGGCCCGGTCCGAGACCGCCACCGTGAACGTGCCGTCGACGTTCCGGACGGTCTGCGCGACCGTTCCGTCGGCGAGGGGCGCCGAGATCAGCCGGACCCGCAGCGAGGTGGTGCCCACCGGCCGGATCTCGTAGTGCCCCGGAGCCACCTCGACGACCGTGGCCTGGGCCGCCGGGCCGACCTGGGCCATGGCGTACCGGGCGGTGGCCAGCACCGCGGCCGGGTCGGCCGCCGGCCGGCCCAACCCGTGGAAGGCCGAACGCGGTACGGACGCCGCGGTGATCCGACCACCGCCGGAGCCGGGATGCCCGGCCGGGCCACCGGACGGGTCGGTACCCGTCCCCGACGGATCGCTCGGCGTTCCCGACAGGTCGGTGACCGAACCCGACAGGTCGCTCGGCGTTCCCGACGGGTTGGTGACCGGACCCGACGGGTCGGTGGCCGGCGCACGCGGTGCCAGGAACCCGCCGAGCAGGCCGTTACGGTTGCGGCTCTGCACGAGCCGGGCGGTGAGGTCGGCGGTCACACGTTCGGCCGTGGCGAGGTCGGACTCCAGCCGGTCGGCGGCCCGGTCCAGTTCGGACAGCGGCGCGGTCAGCCGGTCGACCACCTGATCCACCCGGTCGGCCGCCGCGCGCGCGGACGCCCGGGCGTCGAACCGGGACCTGCGGTCGTCGGCGGCCAGTCCGAACCGCTTGCCCTGCCACTTGGCCGCGCCGACGACCGGAATGGCCACCGCGGCGGCGAGTGGGATGACCAGCGCCAGCGGACTACTGGTGGCCACGGCCACCACGGTCGCCGCCGCCGTGCTGATCCCGGTGGTCACGGCGCTGGACAGCAGATACGTCCGCAGGCCCGGCAGACCGGTCGGACGGCGGTCGTCCGTGGCCCGCCGCTCGGCGGCGACCTGCGACAACTGCCGGGCGCGATCGGACCTCGGGCCGCCGTACCCATCGACGACCTGGCGGGCCTCGACGGGCAGCCGACCCACCCGGTCGGACGCCCCGAGCATCCCGTCGCGCAGCCCCAGCCGGTCGATGATGGCGTGCAGCTCGCGTAGAGCGGGCCTGACCGACCAGACATCGGCGGTCTCGACCTGGTGGGCCGCCGTCATCAGCTCGGCCACGTCGGCCCGGGTCAGCGGCGCCGGCCCGGGGTCGGATCGGGTGACCCCGTCCGACGCCGCCGGGTCGGCGTCGCTCGTCGGATCCGTGGTCTGCGGGTCGGCGGCCGTCGGGCCCGTGGCTGTCGGGTCCGTGGTCTGCGGGTCGGCGGTGGTCTGCGGGTCGGCGGCCGTCGGGTCGGCGGTGGTCTGCGGGTTCGGGTGGGCGGCGGAGTCCGGGGTCCCGGCCCCGTTCGTGGCGTTCCGCAGGCGGGCCGTGGTCCCGGCCGCTTCGCCGGCCAGCCGGTCGATCGTCTCGGAGATCGTTCCGAGCCGCAGCCCGGCCGACTCGATCTGCCGGGCCGTCTCGGCCAGGGTGGCGACCGCGGGTTCGGTGAGTCCGTCGAGCCGGGCGTCCGGTCCGGCGACGGGATTGGCCGAGTCCCACGCCTTGCGGGCGTCCTTGGCGCCCGACTCGATCCGCTTGAGCAACCCGTCCCGGATCGGCCCGGCAACGCCGCCCGCCAGCAGGTTGATCGGTGCGGCGATCGCCTTGGCGAGGACATTCACCGCCGCGGCCAGGCCGACGGTGGCGCCGGCCTGGATGGCCGGACCCGAGGTCTGTTCGACCAGATAGGAACCCCAGCCCGGCAGGTTGCTCGGCCGGACCGGACCGTCGGCCTCGGCCTGCACCGCCCGCGCCTCAAGCCGGCCGCGGATGTCGAGCGCACCGGGCGCGCCGAACCGCTGTACGACCGGCACGAGTTCCGCCGGGACCAACTGGCGGCGCTGCTCCGCCCCGGGCGTGTCGGCCCGCAGGCCCAGCGTGTCGACCATGGCCCGCAGCTGCCGGTCGATCGCCGGTCGGGACCACGGCCGGACCGTCTCCCGGAGGCTGGCCAGGTCGGCGAGCCGGTCGAGGGTTACCCGGTCGGCGGCGCCGGACCGCGAAATGCGATCGCCGGAATCGGGCGTACCCGGGCCGCCGTTCGGGTCGCCGCTGCCATCCAGGTCACGACCGCCGTTCGGGTCGCCGCCGGCGTTCGGGTCACCGCCGTTCGAGTGACCGCCGTTCGGGTGACCGCCGTTCGGGTCACCGCCGTTCGAGTGACCGCCGTTCGGGTGACCGCCGTTCGGGTCACCGCCGTTCGGGTCACCGCCGTTCGAATGGCCGCCGTTCGGGCCGCCGCCGTTCGTGGGTCCGGTGCCGGTGGTGGTCAGGCCGTCCCAGGCCGGATCGCCGAAGAGCAACCGGCGCAGAGCGTCCCGGGTACCCGTGCGTTGCCGCGACTCCGCCAGTCGACGGTCCAGCTCGGTGACCCGCTGCCCCAGTTCGGCGACCCGCTCGGCGGCCCGGCTCGACCGGTCGGCCGCCGCGTCGAGCGGACCGTCGACCGTCTCGGCCACCTGCCGTGGCAGCGCGTCGGCCGGCTCGGCGGGATGATCGGCGTCCCAGTTCTCCCGCTGCTCCTTCGCCGTGGCCTCGTGCCGGGCCACGATCGGGTCATGCACCACGGCTACGGCCACCCCGGCGACCGCCCCGACCGTGCCGGCAACCCCGAGGGACATGTTGTGCGCCACTGCGGTCGCCACGGTGGCGATCGTGGCCGCCGTGACGACACCGGGGATGTTCTCCACCGCCGACGACCACCAGGGGGCCACCCGGGCCGGTCGCTGCCCGTCGGCCGGCAGCCGGTCGGCGATCGTCCGCAACTGCTCCCGTAGCGCCGCCGCGCGGCGCTCGCCGAACCGCTCGGCGAGCTGCCGTACGTCCGCCGGCAACAGGTCCCGGCGCTGTTCGACACCCGGTTGGTGCGCCGACAGCCCGAGGCTGTCCAGCAGCGCCCGGATCTCCCGGCGTACTCCGCGAGCCGCCCAGGCGCCGGCCGCGTCGTGCCGGGCGACCAGGCTACGCAGCTCGGCAAGCCGGCCGTACTCGTGCGGGGTCAGCCCGGCGTCGCCGGGGGTCGGCGCGGTCGGGTCGGCGCCGGACTCCGGCGAGCCGGTTCCCGGGCCGGTCCGGTGGTCGCCGCCGGAAACCGGCCCGGTACCGGACGTGCCGGACGTGCCGCGCCCACCCGTCTGGAACCGGCGCGGCGTTCCCATCTGCCGGGAGCGCTGCTCCTGCCCGTGCAGTCGCTGCTGCATCGCGGAGACCTGGCCGTCCAGTGCCGTGACGGCCTCGTCCAGCTGGTGGACCGCGGCTGCGGCCTCGGCACCGTGTTCGGTGACGGCACCACCGGCCGCGGCGTCCGCCTCGGCCGCGGCCCGCGCTTCCTGCCGGGCGTCGTAGCGGGCCCGGCGGTCCTCGGTGGCCAGACCGATCCGCTTGGCGACCCATTTGGCCGGTCCGGTCGCCAGTGCCGTCGCGGCGGCGCCCGCGCCCACCACCAGGGCGGCCGTCGGGTTCGGGCTGGTCTGCAGGGTCAGCAACGTCGCGAGACCGCCGGTGAACACCGTCGAGCCGACGTGGGCGAGTACGTACGTCCGCAGCCGTGGCAGTCCGGTCGGCCGGGTGGCGTCCGCGCCGCCGTCGGTGGTCGAGACGGCGTCGGGGAGCGTGCCGGCGCTCGTCCCGGTGTCGGTGGCGATACCCGAGGCGCGGTCGGCGGACCGGCGGTCGGCGACCCGCCGGGACCGGTCGGCGATGTCGCTCGCCCGGGGCGCGGTGGTGTCGCCCAGTACCGCGCGGGCGGTCGCCGGCAACGACGCCAGCCGGCGATCCGCGCCGAGCATCCCGTCCCGCAGGCCCAGCCGGTCGATCACCTCGGCCAGCTCGCGCCGGGCGGCCCGACGGGACCACGGATCCGCCGTCCGGGCCTGGTGGGCCGCGGTCACCAGCTCGGCCACGTCGGCGGTGGACAGCGGCGCCACCCCGGGTGCGCCGTCCGGGTTGACCGCGGTCAGCTCGGCCACCTCGTGGGCCAGCGCCCGGTCGATCACCGCGTCGGTGGCCCGGTCCGAAACCTCGATCACCACCGTGTCGTCCGGCTGGACCCGGCTCTCCGCGACCGCCCGGTTCGACACCGGGCCACTGATCAGCCGCACGGTGAGCGTGCTGCCGTCGGCCCGGGTGACCACGTACGAGCCGCCGGGTCGAGGGTCGATGTCGCGGACACCGGCGTGTGCCGTGACGCCCCGGATCGCCGCCCGCGCCCGGCTCAGCACGGCGGCCGGGTCGGGCTGCGGCCGGCCCTGACCGTGGAACGACGTGCCCGGGATCGCACTCGCGGTGATCGGGCCGTCGATGGATACGCTGCCGGAATGACGACCGCCGACGAGCTGTTCGCCGCGATCCTCGCCGACCCGGAGGACCTCGACCTCCGGCTGCGCTACGCCGACGCCATCGAGCCCACCGACCCCGACTACGCCGAGTTGATCCGGGCCACCATCAACGGCTACGACGTCAACGACCGGCCCCTCCGGCGCCGGCTGGCCGGAAACCGCTGGCTCGCCACCCGCTCGGTCGACGGCCTGGTCGACGCCTGCGGGTCCCGCAAGGGATTCGTCGAGTCCGTGACCATGCGCGGAGCTGGCTTCCTGGAGCACGGCGCCCTGGTCTGGCAACGCGCGCCCGTCCGCCACCTCCGGCTGACCGAGGTCGGCGGCCTCCTGCCGGAGATCGTCACCGCGCCGCTGCTGGACCGTCTCACCGCGCTCGACCTCGGGGGCAACCCCATCGGCGACGAGGGTGTCCGGGTCCTGGTCGACAGCCCCCACCTGCGACGGCTGCGCTGGCTGCGACTCAGCAACTGCGACATCGGGGCGGACGGCGCCGAGGCGCTCGCCGCGACCCGGAACCTCCCCGCGCTCCGATACGTCGACCTCGCCCGCAACCAGGTCCCGATCACTCCCTACGGGGTCGGCGACGACATCAACGGCAAGCCCATGTGGGTCGAGGTCCCGCCGCTGACCGAGTCCCTCGCCGCCCGGTACGGCCCCCTGCCCTGGCTCAGCACCGACTGGGCCCGGGAATGGAGCGTCCCCTACGAGCTGGTCTGAACCGGTCGGGTCCACCGGCGACGTCCCGGCCGCGCTGCCCGCCGGGTCAACCGGCCACCCGCCCCGGTTCGCCTCGGCGATCCGTTGCGCGTGGAACCGGATGCTCGGCGCGATGCCGCGGGAGTCGTCCGGCAGTTCGCCCGCCCGCCGCCGGAGGGCGTCCGTCACGTTGTCGGCGTCGGGCAGTGCCCGCGTCAGGGCAGGGCTGACGCTCGCGGCGCCGAGCACCCGGAGTCGACCGGATCCGTCGCGCAGGCCGAGCAGGTCCGGATCGGCGTCCCGGTCGGGGTCGGGCGGCGAGTCGGAATCCAGTGCCGGACCGGTCAGCGGTTCGAGGTCGATCCCCGACAGCAGGCTCGCCGCACCGCCCTCGTACCCGGCGTCCTGGCCGATGGAGACGACCACCCGGTCGTACGTGAGTCGGGTGCCGTCGGTGAACTCGACCTGGAAGCCGCCGTCGACGGTGTGCCGGAGACTCACGATCTCCCGCAGCGCCATGTCGACCCGGCCGCGCACCTCGGCCGAGTACGCGCCGAGGCCCGGCAGGGTGTTACGGCGGTTGTAGCCGCCGTCGAAGCTCTTCCGGAACTGCCGCTCGGCGTCCACCGCCGGATCACCGGTGATCTCGTCGGGGCCCAACTGCTCGGGGCGGGCCGACCAGTCGACGGTGGCCGCGGCGGAGGCCGCCGCCTGCTCGATGTCCCACGCGCCCGAGGCGCCGGCGCCGAACACCAGCACCCGATCGCCCGGCCGGTACGCGTCGGCCAGGTTCTGCCCGCCGAAGTCGATCGGCGGGGTCGCCGGCCTCGGGTCGGTCCAGGTTCCGTCCGGGGCGTAGCCGAGCCGCCCGCGTACGTCGTCGGGCAGCGTGTCCGGGTCGACCATCCCACCGTTCGGCGCGTACGCCTGCCCGGTCGCCGGGTCGACCCGGTAGCCGGAGTCGGGGTCGGCCACCATCGGGTCGGTGAGCCGGCCCGCGCTGTCGGCCAGCCGGGGCCGGTCGAAGGGGCCGGTCCCGGTACCGCCCAGGACACCACGGACCGCCGGCGGAAGGTCCTCGTGCCGCACGGGGTTGCCGTTCGGGTCGCGGAACTGCGGCACCGGACCCGACCGGTCCACGCTGTACCCGGTGGCCGGGTCGACGTACCGGCCGCCTTCGCTCGCGGCGTTCGGCACCCGGGCCGGGCCCGGACCGCCGGCGACGTCCACGCTCGTCGCGTAGAACTGCCGGCCGCCGACCGTCACCCGGTAGTTGGCGCCGGCCGGCCAGCCGGTTGCGTCCGCCGGACGTGGCTCGATGTCGGTGGCGAGACCCTGGTACGTCGGCATGCCAGCGAGCGCCCGGGCCGCGCCGACAGCGGCGGCGAAGACACTCGACGGGACGAACTGAGTGCCCTCGTCGGCCAGGTCCGCCGGTTGGAACGGCAGGCCGGGCAACTCCAACTCGGATGGCAGCTGGCCCATCAGCAGGTCCTGCCGGTCGTGCCAGGGATCGGTCCCCTCCGAAACGCACAGCACCGACGGCAGCCCGTGCCCGGTGTCCGCGGGCGCGCCCAGCGTGACGAAGTCGGCGGTGGCCGCCCAACCGCCGCCGAGCACCAGCCGGTCGAAGACGTGGCCGGGGTCCGCGGCGAGGGCCTGGTCCACCCGGGCGGTGAGCGCGGCGTCGGCGGCGTCGCGCAGCGCGATCGCCTCCTCGGCCCAGCTCCGGGCCGTGGCCCGGACGGCCTGCTGGGTCTGCCGCAGCCGCTCGGTCAGGTCCAGGTCCGCGCCCGAGTCGGCCGCCGCGACCAGGTCGGCCACCTGCTGGTACGCCGCTCCCAGCTCGGCCTGGATCAGCGCGAGACGGGCCCGGGCGGCCTCCGGTCCGACCACCGGAACGTTGCTGTCCAAGGCGTGGACGGGATGCGCCGGCTGCTGCTCCAGCAGACCCGACGAGACCAGCAGGCTCAACGCCTCGGCCCGGGACTGCGCGGCCCGCGCCGGGTCACCCTCAGCCGTCCGTACGTCTGCCAGCGCCACCCGCAGTTCGGCCAGCCGGCCCAGGTCGGCGGCGGTGAGTACGCGCTCGCCGGAGCCCTCCGGCCGAGCGCCCTCGGCCAGCGCGGTGGTGGCGTCGATGCGCAGGTCCATGGCGCGGTCCTGGGCCACCGTGTCGACCTCGGCGAGCGCCGCGGCGACGGCCCGCCGGATGTGGTCCGGCTCGGCGCCGGCCGACACCCGGACCACCGCGCCGTCCCCGGACATGTCGACCGAGGCGACCGGCGCCACCGGCAGGTCGGCCGGGAGGATGACCGTCTCGATGGTGATCTGGAACGGTCCGGCGTCCGTGTCGAGCGTGACGGTGCCGTTGTCGGCGTCGACCACGGCCTCAGAAGGCAACGGTCCGTCGGTGAGGGCCTGCTGGATCGCCGCGGCGGTACGCACCGGATCCGCGTCCAGCAGGTTGCCCCCGAAGGTGGTGCCGGTGGCAGCCCGCCACAGGTCGGGGCCGCCGTCGTCGACCGGTCGGCCGGCACCGGTCCCGGGTCCCGGGGGCGACCCGGATTCCGCCCCGCCCGGTCCACCGGTAGATCCGGCAGCTACGTCGTCGACTGGTCCGTCGGCTCCTCCTTCGGCCAGACCTTCCGGCCCGTGATCCGACCCTCCCGCCGCGCCTCCGTGTACCGGCTTATGATCATCCGCACGGAGAGGCTCGATTGAGCTGTCACTACGCCCGTCTGGTCGATTATGAAGCTCCCGTGCCCCAGGCCCAGTCCCCGTGCCTGCTGTTCCGCCGAGAGCTTCTCCTTCGCCAGCCAGCCGAACTCGAAGCGGTACAGGCTGATCGGGTTCGGCGTGCCGAGCAGCCGGGTGATCAGGGCTCTCGCTTCCTCCTCCGTCATGGCTTGCTCCTTCGACAAGTAGCGGCAGGGACCACAGGGCGTACGAGTCCCGTATGTGATCCGCCGGGGGCTCGGTCCAGGTCAGACCGTGCTGCGGATCCCACCACACGGGGCCATCCGCGCTCTGCGGGTAGACGATCAGAAAAGCATGCGAGTCGTGGACCTTGACGTGTCCATTCTCGTCGAGTTCCACGTCCAGCGTGTCATCGTCGATCTTGAGCCACTCCGCCACGACCAGCGCGGACGACCCCGGACCGGCCTCCGCGATCAGCTGGTGGAGCTGGTCGTACTGCTCCGCGACAGCGACCGCCCGCTCATCGGGAGTGAGCGGCAGATCCGGCGGCGGAACCATTTCGCCGCCCAGCCATGTCTCGGCACGGTCGAGGCCGTCCAGCTCACCGCTGTCGAGGTCGACATCACCATTCTCCAGCAGGTCCGGCCAGCGGGGATGGGAGACCTGCGGGTCGCCGTAGAAGCTGGACAGGGCGGACAGCGAGCAGTCCAGGCAGTTGTTGCCCCGACCCTGCACCTCCGGTCCACCGTCGTTGACGAGCTGACCGTACGGATGTTCGGACGGATCCGCCCACATCGCGTAACCGTCCGACGTCGCCAGACTCTCTGCAAGTTCCTCCTGGAACCGTGGGTCTTCGAGCTGGTCGAGCTTCTCTGGGCCGAACTCGCGGGTCTCGGCGAGCGAGGTCCAGCCGTCATCCTGCCGCCCGGTATCCGTATCAGCGGTCGGATCGGCATCGAGGCCGGTGTCGGCGTCGGCGTCGAGGCCGGTGTTGGTGTCGGCGTCGGGGCCGGTGTCGGTGGCTGCGGTGTCGCCCTCGGTCGGCTCGGGCGACTCCGGGGTCAGGCCGTCGGTTGGTCCGTCGGCCAGACCTGGCGACCGGACGTCCGTCCCGCCTGCCGCGCCATCGTGTACTCCTCGATGATCAGCTTCGGCGGCAGGCTGCGGTGCGCCGTCACCACCCCGTTCTGATCGATGATGAACACCCCCTGACCCACGTGCATCCCCTGCGCCCGTTGCTCCGGCGAGAGGATCTCCTGCGCCGCCCAGCCGAACTCGAACGGATGAAGCGCTATCGGATTCTGCGTTCCGAGGAGCCGAGTGATCAGCTCCCGTGCCTCGTCCTCCGTCATGACCACCTTCCGCTGGCGCATCGGTCGTGTGTTCCGGCGGGCTGACCGTATCGGTTGTGGAGGTGCCGGTGTTCACCGCCACCCCGACGTTCACCATGGGTGCGGCCATCGACCACAGGGTGTGGGTGACCGCGACCCACTGGGTCGGCGGCTGTGACCACGTCGTACCGCTCTGCGGATCCCACCACACCGGGCCAGAGCCGTCCGCCGGGTTCACGATCACGAAGGCGTGCGCACCGGCCGACTGCACGTTGCCGTTCCCGTCCACCACCGGCTGGCCGGTGTGCGGGTCGAACGCCGTCCAGTCCGCCACCACCAGCGCCGAGGCGCCGGGACCGGCCGCCGCGATCCGCTGGTGCAGCTCGGCGTACTGCTGGGCGACCCGGGCCGCGCGCTCGGCCGGCGTACTCGGCAGATCGGCCGGCTGAGCGTCCCACTGACCGCCCAGGAACTGGGTCGCCCGGGCGATCCCACCCTGCTCGCCCGACTGGCTGTCCACGGACCCGTCCGGGTGCAGGTCCGTCCAACGCGGCGCCGACACCTGCGGCTGCCCGGCGAAGCAGGACAGCGCCGACAGCGAGCAGTCCAGGCAGTTGTTGCTCCGCCCCTGCACCTGCGGGCCGCCGTCGTTCACGATCTGCCCGTACGGATGCGTCGCCGGATTCGCGCCCACGACGTACCCGTTGTGGTCCGGGTTGGCGAGCATCGCGGCCACGTACGCCTGATAGGCCGGGCTCTCCACGGGCGCCAGCTCGTGCGGACCCTCCACCCGGGTGGCCGCCAGATCCGGCAGGGCGCCGGCCTGGTCCAGGTCCGGTCCCTGGTCGGGGCCGGTTACCGGCGGTTGATCCCCGCCCGGCAGATCTCCGTCAACTCCGGCTCCGTCGGCAGGGGTACCTCGGTGAAGTTCGGCGTCGCCTTCTCCGCCGTCGCCCGGTCCACGAGCTTGAACTCGTGATCCTCCGGATTCACCCAGAGGATCGCCACCGCCACGTCCGGACGGAAGTTCCAGGTCCCCGTCCGCCGGTCCCAGATCACCGCCTGCGTCTGACCCATCCCCCCGGCGTTCACTATCACGTTGACCGGTGGTTCCGTCCGATCCTTCTCCTTCCACAGCAGGTAGTAGTCGAAGTTCGTTCTCTCCATAAGGACTCTCTATCTGAGCAGGGTCGAGATCGGGCAGATCCGGACGACCAGTTTCCTCAGCGACGACCGGAGCGCCGGTGTTCGGTTCGACCTCCTGCTCTGGGCCCTGGTCCTTGTCCGAGTCCTGATCCTGAACTGGGTCCTGGTCCTGGTCCTGGTCCGGACTCTGGCTCTGATCCTGGTTCGGGCCTTGGCCCTGGTTCGGGTTCTGGTCCGAATGGTGCTCGTCGGACGGCTGATCGCCCGGCCCGGATTCGGTCGCGAGATCCGGACCGGTGACTTGCGGGTCGCCCATGGTAGTGGGGTCGATACCGACGGCGGGGCTCGGGCTGGTCTGTGCGTTGACCGGCGCGACCGGCGCCGTGCTGACCGGTGCCACCGGCGCGACCGGCAACGAGTACAGGGTGTGGGTGGCCGCCACATACTGCGTGGGAGGACTGCTCCACGTCATTCCGCTCTGCGGGTCCCACCACACCGGCCCCGAACCGTCGATCGGATTCACGATCACGAAGGCGTGCGCACCGGCCGACTGCACGTTGCCGTTCGCGTCCACCACCGGCTGCCCGGTAGCGGGGTCGAACGCCACCCAGTCCGCCACCACCAGCGCCGAGGCGCCCGGACCCGCCTGCGCCACCTGATACTGCAACATGTCGTACTGCCACGACACCCAGGCGGCCCGTTCCGCTGGCGTACCCGGCATTGCCGGAACCGGATTCCACTGCCCGCCCAGCCACTGAGTCGCCCGAGCGATCCCGCCCTGCTCACCCGACTGGTTGTCGATCGAGCCATCTGGATTCAGGTCAGCCCAGCGTGGCGCCGACACCTGCGGCTGCCCGGAGAAACTCGACAACGCGGACAGCGAGCAGTCCAGGCAGTTGTTGCTCCGCCCCTGCACCTGCGGGCCGCCATCGTTCACCAACTGCCCGTACGGATGCGTCGACGGATCCGCACCCACCGCGAATCCGCTACCGTCCGGCGAAACCAGACTCGACGCCAGGTCCGCCTGGAACTGCGGACTCTCCACCGGCGCCAGTTCACCCGGGCCCACCACCCTGGTGTCCGCCAATGGCGGCCGACCAGACTGGTCGGCCGGCCCGGCGTTGTTTCCGGACGTGTCCGGCGGACTGGTACTCGACGGGTCCGTTCCACCGTTCTGCGTCGGGGAGTCGGCGCCCGGCGACGTGGCGGTCGGACCGCCGTCCGTCAGCCCCGCCGGCCCCCGCGCCTCGGGGCCGTTCGACAGATCTCCGCCAACTCTTCCTCCGTCGGCAACGGAACCGCCGTGAACGTCAACGCCGTTTGCTCCGCCGTCGCCCGGTCCACCAGTCGATAGTCGTTGCGCTCCCAGTCCTCGTACAGTCGCGCTATCGCGACCTCCGGTCGAAACTCCCACCTGGTGTTCCGGTAGCCCCAGCACACCGCCTGCATCGGTCCGTTCCCGCGGGCCATCGCCATCACGTTGACCGGAGGGCCCGCTGGGTCGTCCCGCTTCATCAGCAGGTAGTAACTGAAGGTCAGCATCTCCATGCGGGTCCTGAACCTGGTCCTGGTCCTGGTGGCGCTCGGCGGACGGCTGTTCACTCGATCCGGGGTCGGTTGCCGGAACCGTACCGGACGTGTCCGGCGGACTGGTGCTCGACGGATCCGTCCCACCGTTCTGCGCCGGGGAGTCCACACCCGGCGACGTGGCGGTCGGACCGCCGCCCGTCAGCCCCGCCGGCCCCCGCGCCTCGGGCCCGTTCGACAGATCTCCGCCAACTCGTCCTCCGTCGGCAACGGAACCGCCGTGAACGTCAACGCCGTCTGCTCCGCCGTCGCCCGGTCGGTCGGTGTGATGGGAAGATCCTCCCGGTCCAGGTACAGCCACGTGGCTGCTACTTCCGGACGGAACTCCCAACTCCCCGTCCGGTAGCCCCAGCACACCGCCTGGGTCGGTCCGGTGCTGTCCGCCACCGCCAGGACGTTCACCGGCGGCCCTGTCGGATCCTTCGGCTTGCTCATCAGGTAGTAGTCGAAGGTCAGCGTCTCCATGCGGGCTCCCAACCAGCTCCGGGTCCAGACGTGGCAGGTCGGACGAGTCCAATCCTCGCGCAGCCACCTCGCCCGCAAACGTCCGCCCCTCTGCTTCCAGCCATGTCTTGTACTGCCGACGCAGCGCCGCGTACTTGTCTTTACCAATCCAATCGGCGAAGCTGGACTTCACCCGCTCAGCGAACCGGTCAAGGTCCATTCCGCCCGGCATGTGTCCGGCGGCGTCGTGGGACCTGTTTATCGCCAGAATGTCCAGGAAGGCATGAATACGGTCCGCGGGTCGCTTCCCATCATCCCGCAAAATTTCGTACGGCTTATGCGTTTGCTTGCCGATAGCCCAACTGGTCGTCGTGGGAAACTGCAGCTCAAAGGTGCGTCCACCCGGCGAGACAATCGTACAGTTGAGACCGAGGAACCGGTTTCCTGGACGCCAGAAGTTCTTTATATCGGTGATTCTGTACTGCTTATTCTCCAGCCTACTCAGGACGGCTTCGACCGCTGGTCCGTACGCGGCCGATTCCGGTCCCCGTAGCGAGAACCGAACAATGTCGTTCACGTCACCGAGGGCGCTTTCCAGGCTCGTATCCGATGCCTCGAACTCAGTGAAGTACTTGCGGGCGAGTGACTCGGCTGTCTTGACCCGGTTTTCCTCACCCAGGGGCACCAGCGCGTCCTGCTCGGTGAGACCAAGTTCCTGGTTGATGTCGCCGCTGATGGTCTCCAGATCGCCGAGGATGACGTCGGCGTCCGTCCTTGCAACGCCAAGCACGTCAAGCAGCAATTGCTGCTCCGTGCTGCTCAGATCGTCAAAATACGGAGGCTCCGAGGCGTCAGGCCCCTGATCCTGGTCCTGACTGTGGTCCGGGTGGTGCTCGGCGGACGGCTGCTCACTCGACCCGGGGTCGGTTGCCGGAACCGTACCGGACGTGTCCGGCGGACTGGTGCTCGACGGATCCGTCCCACCGTTCTGCGTCGAGGAGTCCACACCCGGCGACGTGGCGGTCGGACGGCCGCCCGTCAGCCCCGCCGGCCCCCGCGCCTCGGGCCCGTTCGACAGATCTCCGCCAACTCGTCCTCCGTCGGCAACGGAACCGCCGTGAACGTCAACGCCGCCTGCTCCGCCGTCGCCCGGTCCACCGGCTGGAGAATCAGATCCTCGCGATCCGGGTCCAGCCACACCTTCGCCACGTCCGGGCGGAATTCCCACTTCCCGTGCCGATGGCCCCAGCAAACCGCCTGGATCGGCCTCGTTCTCCTGGCTACCGTCAGCACGTTGGTCGGAGAGGTACTCGGGCCGCCCTCTCGCCGCGTCAGGTAGTAGTCGAAGGCTCGGGTCTCCATGCTGGCTCCCGGTCTGGCCCGGATCAGGACGAGACGGTTCCGCGGTGGACGTCTCTGGTGCGTCGGGTTCCTGATCCTGGCTCGGGTTCTGGTTCGGGTCGGATTCCCCTACCTCGGTTTGCCCGGGCGCCAGTTCGGGCCCGCCGCCCGGCAGATCGCGGTCAGTTCGGCCTCCGTCGGCAACGGCACCGTCGTGAAGCTGACCGTCGCCCGTTCCGCCGTCGCCCGGTCGACCGCCCTGGTGTTGTGCTCCCCCGGGTCCGAGAACAGGATCGCCGCCGCCACGTCCGGACTGAAGTTCCACTCCTGGCGGCCGTAGTCCCAGCTCACCGCCTGGGTCGGTCCCGTGCTGCGGGCCACCGCCAGAACGTTCGCCGGGGTCCCGGTCGGATCGTCCGGCCGAATCAGGAGGTGGTAGCCGAAGGTCAGCGTCTCCATGCGGGCTCCCTAGCAGGCTCGGGTCCAGACCGGGTACGTCGGATGCGGTCAATCCTCGCTCAGCGACCTCATCGGCGAAGGTCCGGCCCTGCTCATCGAGCCACGACTGATAGTCCTGCCGGAGTTCTGTCTGGTCGGACTTGGCGATCCACTTCCCGAAGCTGGTGTCCCTGGACGGGGGGAACCGATCGGTGTCCATGCCGCCGGGCAGCCGGGCAACGACCCCGTTCGCCTGGTTGATCCTGAGGATGTCGAGGAAGGCGTGTACCCGGTCCGCGGGCGACTGCATGGGATCGCGAACGATCTTGTAGAGATCGTGCGTCTGTTTTCCGACCGTCCAACTGGTCTCGGTGGGAAACTGCAATTCGAACGTACGCCCCGTCGGCGACTCCAGGGTGCAGTTCAGACCGAGGAACCGGTTGCCCGGATTCCAGAAGTTCTTGATGTCGGTGACCTGGTAGCCCTGCGCCTCGAGGTTACCGAGCACGGCCTCGACGGCCGGGCCGTATGCCACCGACTCTGGACCACGCAGGGAGAACCGGACGACGTCGTTTGTCTGCTCAAGCGCGCTGTCGAGGCTGTAACCGAACGGCGCGAACTCGGTACGGTACTTCCGAGCCAGCGACTCGGCGTCCTTGACCATGTTGCCCTCGCCGAGCGGGCGCATGGCGTCGTCGCCGGTCAGACCGAGCTGCTCATTGATCTGCTCGCTAACCTCGTTCAGGTCACCCAGAATGGTCTGTGCGTCGTCGTGCGCCTGGGTGAGCGCGTCGAGCAACGCCGCTTGTTCATCCGGCCCGAGATCCTGCAGGTAGTGCTCGGCCGAATCATTCCTGGACGGGTCCTGATCGGAGTCCGCATCCGGATGACCGTCGTTGTCGTCCTGCCCTGAGTCGTCCTGGTCGGTGTCCTCGTCCTGGTCGGTGTTCTCGTCCCGGTCCGAACCGTCGTTCGGATCGGAATCGTCGTTCGGATCGGAATCGGCATCCGCAACGGGATTGGACGATTCATCGCTCGGTGAGGATGAGGTGTCGGCCGAGAGCGCATCCGGGGAGGACGGCCGATCCGGTGACGACGTCGGGTCCTGAGACGGGCCGGGCGTGTTGTCCGGGCGGGAACCGGTGCCGTCCCGGCCCTGCTGGATGCCGGCCGTTCCCGTGGCGGGTGACGAGGCGCCGGGGATGAACGGATCCCCGTTGGCGTCGAGCGTGATCGACCAGACCCCGTCCACCCCGGTGGTGTGGATCGGACCGGCATCGGACACGGCCCGGATCTGACCGTCCACCCAGACTATCGTCCCGTTGACGTTTACCGCGTTCCAGGTGTGCGCGCCGCCACCGACATCGGCGGACCAACTGGTGATGACCAGCGCCGCCGAGCCGGGACCGGCCTGCCGGAGCCGTTCCGCGACCGCATCGAGCCCGGCGGGACCACTGCCCTGAGAGTCGAAGTTCGTACCCAGCCACTGCTGCTGGCGGGCCGTACTCCCCGCTTCCATGGTGCCGGGGTCGGCGGCCGAGGCGGCGACCTGCGGATCGCCGAACCAGGTGGCGAGGAACGAGAGGCCCACGTCGGCGCAGTTGTTGTTGCGGCCCGGATTGTCCGGGCCACCGTCGTTCACCAACGATGCCCAGTTGCCCACCCGCGGGTCGGGGTGGGTCGTCGGGCGGTTGTCCGAGCCCTGCGGTACGGCGTCGGCCAGGGCCTGCTGATCTGCCGGGTCGGGTGCGACCAGGCCCTGCGGATCGCCGTACGGCCGACTGTCCGGCAGTGGCTGGCCGTTGGCGAGCGCGCTCGACTCCGCTGGCGGTGGCCGCCAGCCGGGCGGCCGATCGCCGTCCACCACCGGCTCGATGCCAAGGTCGGCCAGGAAGGGATCGCAGGACCGGCACGGGGGACGGTAGTTGCCGTGGTCGTACTCGACGCCCTGCTCGTAGCCGGGCTTCACCTGATGGGTCACGATCCTGGACCCGGCCAGCGCGGCACGTGCGTACGTCTCGAACTCGCCGGGCCGGCCAGCGTCGTTCCACTGCTGCTCCAGCCGGAAGAGCGCGTCGGAGACGAGCGCGACCTCGGCACACTTGCCATGGCCGGCGCCCGGCCGGCTCAACTGCTGCTTGATCCGGTCCAGGATCTGCTGTGCGACCGGGTGGACGTTGGGGGTGGTCGGCGGGTTGGTGGACCGGTCGTCGGTCATGCTCGTGTGCGAGGTGAGCTGCCCGTCCGGGGTGAGCAGCGCACCCGCCATGCCGGGGTACTTCGCCTTGGAGATGTCGCCGTCTTGGCTTGATTGCTGTACCGCGTCGGCCAGCGACCTGGAGGCGTCGATGAGCGCCCGCTCCGCGTCGGGACTGTTGATGTCACCGTCGAAGGTGGTCGGGCCGAGCTGCCAGCTGTGCGTACCGTTGCCGGTGGGACCGGTCGACCGCTGGATGCTGGTCGGATCGACGGTCCCGGTGCCGGCAGGCGCCGGATTCGCCGCCGGGTCGGTTTCGGGATCGGCGGCCGGGTTCGTCGCAGGATCGGCGTTGGTGTCGGCGGCCGGGTTGGTCGCGGGGTTTCCAGCCGGGTTGGTCGTGGGGTTGCCGGTCGGGTGCCCGGCCGTGCTGATCGGTATGACAAGGGGGGCGTCCGGGTCCCGGTCGGACGTCTGGTCGGGCGCTGTCTCCGGTCCGGTGTGCTGGTCCACCGGGCCGTGGCCGCCCGGGTCCGTCGGACCCGTCGGGTCCGTTGGCTGGTACGTCGGACCCGCGGCGACCGGCTGGCCCGGCACCGGGACCCGGTGGGACGGCTGACCTTCCTGTTGGCCGGTACCCGGCTGGGTCGTGGTGCTGTCGGTGTTGCTCTGCTGGCTGGTGTCGGTCTGGCCCGGAGATGGCGTGGTCGACGGGCCGAGCGAGACCGAACCGGCGGAGTTCGACGCCCTGGTGTCGACCCGGGGTGTGCTGCTGCCCTGCTGGGGATTGGTCTCGGCGGTCTGGTTGGTGGGTCCGGTCGTCGTGTTCGCGGCCCCACCCGTGGGTGATTGTCCGGTCCCCGTCGCGGTCGGACCAGTCGCCGTCGGACCCGTTGTGGTCGGACCCGTTGTGGTCGGACCCGTTGTGGTCGGACCCGTTGTGGTCGGACCCGTTGTGGTCGGACCCGTTGTGGTCGGACCCGTTGTGGTCGGACCGGTCGCGGTGGGACCGGTCGCGGTCGGACCGGTTGCGGTGGGACCGGCTTGCGCTGTGGGACCGGTCTGCAGCGGGTTGACCGGACCGGTCGCGCCCGGCGTCGGTGCGGCGTTGGCGGCCGGCGGTGCGACCAGCGGGTTCGATCCTTCGGTCGGACCCGGCGTCGCGGCGACCGGGCTCCCGTTGTCCAGCGCGGGCGACACCGAGGGTCCGGGGGTCGCGTCCGGAGCGGAGACGACCGGACCAGCCGGCGAGGACGAACCCGACACCCCACCGTTGCTCGCCTGGCTCGGCACCGCGCCGGAATGGGACGTACCACCGTTGACCGAGGTGGATCCATCCCCAGCGCCCGCGGCCACCCGTACCGGGGTGCCGGTCGAAGAGCTGTGGCCGTTCTGGCCGGCGTCCGACCCGGCGCTTCCGGCATGCCCCGTCTGACCCGCGCCGCTGTCCGGCGCCCCGGCGGTCGGCGACGCCAGCACCCTCGAACCAGAGCCGTCAGTGGGCGCCGAGCCGCCGCCGGCGCTGTCCTGGCCGCCGGAGCCGGAGCCGGAGCCGGAGCCGGTGGAACCCTGCCCGGAGCCGCCGGTCGAGGTCGAGCCACCGCCCGTCGAACCAGATGTCGAACCCGAGGTCGAGGTCGAGGTCGAACCCGAGCCTGAATTCGAGGTCGATCCCGAGGTCGAGGTCGATCCGGAGCCTGAGGTCGAACCCGAGCCCGAGGTCGAGGTTGAACCGGAGCCGCCGGTCGCACCGCTGCCGGAGCCCGACCCCGTGCCAGTGCCCGTCCCGGTCCCAGTTCCGGAGCCCGTACCGGTCCCAGAACCGGTACCCGTGCCAGTCCCAGACCCCGTACCGGTCCCCGTACCGGTCCCAGAACCGGTACCCGTGCCAGTCCCAGAACCCGTCCCAGACCCGGTGCCAGTACCAGTGCCCGTCCCGGTCCCGGTCCCGGTGCCAGTACCAGTGCCCGTCCCAGTCCCGGTCCCGGTGCCGGTACCAGTCCCGGTGCCGCTGCCGCCCGCTCCCGTGTTTCCGCCGGCGCCGGTGTTGCCGTTCAGGCCGGCGATGTTGTTGGCCAGGTTCGCCATGCCGTGACCGGCCAGGTGACCGCCGGCCTCCGCGCCGGTCCGGCCGGCACCGCTGGTGAAACCGCCGAGCAGGTCGCTGCCGGTGGGTAGCTGGAACTGCTGGTTGACCGCGAGGTTGGCCAGCACGCTGGCGGTCGGGGAGATGATCGCGTTGTTCAGGCCGGACTGGAGCGCGTTCTTGCCGGGGAAATGGACGACCGGCGGGTTGAACCGGCTCTGGATGCGCGGCGCCACCTTGCCGCCGAGCTTGTTCAGCCCCAGACCGACGCCGACGCCGAAGGCGCCACCGGCCCCGGAGGTCAGCGTCCGCTTGTAGTCCCACTGCGTCCGGGTGCCGTTGGCCATCTGGTACGCCTGGGCGCCGGCGTCGATGATCAGTTCCTCGCCGACCTCTTCAAGCAGTTCCCTGCCGACGTGCTTGGCGAACTTCTTGAAGCCCTGCTTGGTCGCCGTCTTCGCGACCTCGCGGGCGGTCGTCCGGAAGAGCATCTTCAGGCCCTGCTTGGTGAAGAACTTCCGGCCGAGCTGGAGGAGCAGGCGCCGGAAGGCAATCATCACCGCCTGGCGGCCGCCTTGCAGGATGCCCGGGATGGCGCCCGCGGACACCCCACCGAGCCACGCCATGAGCAGCGCCACGAACACCGCGATCACGGTGATGATGACCGAGATGAGCACGGTCAGCTTGGCGTACTCGATCTCCATGGCCGCGTTGTCGCAGCCGCCGCTGAACTGGGTCGCCGCCTCCTGGATGAGCGGCAGGCCGGTGTTTGGTCCGACCCCCAGCTGGGTCCACAGGCTCTCGAAGGCCGGTCCGGCCCCGCCGGCCCAGTTTTCCAGGATCTGCAACGCGGCGCCGTCGGCGTCCCCGAGCGAGTTGCCGATCGCCTCGGCAAGCTCGCTCCAGGCTTCGGCAAGCTCGCGCAGCTTGTCCTCGTCGCCGCTGGGCCACGCTTCGCCCGCGCCGACCCAGCAGATCGCGTCCCAGACCCAGCCGTACTCGCCGAGCGACGCCTTGGGATTGGGTACCCCCACCGCCCGCCCCTTCGCCCGTCCAGATCAGTCAGCGAGTCTGGAGATTACTAGCCCTGCTTCGGGAACCACTTGGAGATCAGATCGTCGGTGTCCACCGTGCCCTCGACGGCGGAGGCGACGTCCGTGCCCAACCCGTGCAGCTTGTCGATGGCCTTCTTGCCCTCGGTGAGCACCGTCTTGGCCGGGGCCTTGTCGCCGAGGTAGTTCTTGTTGAACTCGTCCCCCGGCTGGTCGGTGCCCCACGGCTTGGCGTTGTTGAGCCCATCGATCTTGCCGACGAGCTGCGACCACTTGTTGTACAGGGTCTCGCCGGCGCTGTGCAGCTGGGCAGCGCCCTTCCGCGCCTCGGCGGGGTTGAGGAAGGTTTCGTCGTCGCTCATCGGTCCTCCTCATCCTTGGGCAGCTCGCTGTCGAGCTGCCGGAAGATGCCTTCCAGGTCGTGGTCCATGTACGCCTGGAACTGCGCGTCCGGCACGAGCGGCCGGCACAGTTCCTCGACCTCAGCCATCGCCTTGGCGGTGGCCTTACGGATCGTCTCGGTGACCGTGGCGGACAGTTGCTTCGAGTTGGGATGGCGGTAGATCCGCGGGTCGAACTCGACCTTGATCACCTGCCCACGGGGGCCAACGGTCGCGGTGACCAGGCCGTCGTCCGAGGTCACGGCGGCCGAGACCTTCTTGAGCTTCTGTTGCAGCTCACCGACGCCGGACCGCATCCGCTCCCACTGGGACATCAGCTCGTCCGCGCGGGCGCGCATCCCCTGTATGTCCATGGTGTCCTCCCCGGCACGCCCCCCAACAGTCCGCCCACGGCGAACCACGTGTCCTGTCGACCATACTGAATCCAAGCCAGCTGGGGCACCCCGGCAACCCGAGCCGCCCCGGTCATCCCGCCCGGTCGCTACGATGCACCTCGGTCGGCACGGGAGGTCAACGCGAATGAGCAGGAGCCACCGTACTATCCGGGCGGGGTTGGCCACGGCGGCGGCGTTCACCGTCCTCGGTGCTGCCGGCCCGGCCTGCGGGGCGCCGATCGGTGACCCGCGGATCGCGTCGGTGGCCGGTGGCCGGGTGGCCGCCGGCCTCGGATCCGCGACGACCGGCGGCACCGGTCCGGTCAGCCGGCTGCGGGCGCCGGCGGACGGCTGCGAGAACGAGGCCAAGCCCGCCGAGATCATCCAGAAGACGCCGTGGCAGCAGACCTGGCTGGCGCCGGAGCGGGTGTGGCCGTTCAGCACCGGCGCGGGCGTGACGGTCGCGGTGATCGACTCCGGCACCGACGCCACCCACCCACAGCTCGCCGGACGGGTCCTGACCGGCTACGACGCCCTGCGCGGTGCGCCGGGCGGCGGTCTCGACTGCGTTGGCCACGGCACGGCCGTGGCCAGCATCATCGCCGCGCAGCACCAGGACGGGGTTGGTTTCCAGGGTCTCGCCCCGGGTGTCCGGATCCTGCCGATCCGGGTCAGTGAGCGGGAGGTCGACCAGGGGAACAACGCCAACGGCGAGTACGTCTCGACGGCCGTCTTCGCGAAAGCCATCAAGCGGGCCGTGGACAGTGGCGCACGGGTCATAAACCTGTCCGTCACGCTCTACACGCCCGACCCGGTGGTCGAGGACGCGGTCAGGTACGCCCGCGCGCACGACGTCGTACTCGTGGCGGCGGCCGGTAACCAGCACCACGACGACGGGCGCCCAGACCCGGTGCCGTTCCCCGCGGCGTACGACGGGGTGATCGGGGTCGGTGCCATCGACGAGAAGGGCGCCCGGGTGGGTGAGTCCCAGGTCGGGCCGTACGTCGATCTGGTCGCTCCCGGCGGTGCGGTGGTAGCCGCCAACCGCCTCTTTGGACACAACGCATACACCGGGACGAGTTTCGCGACTCCGATGGTCAGTGCGACCGCGGCCCTGATCCGTTCGGCCGAACCCGGCCTGTCCGCCGACGAGGTGGCCCGCCGGATCATCGGCACCACCGATCCGGCGCGCGGGGATGCCAGTCTCGGCTACGGGTCCGGCGTCGTCGACATGTACCGGGCGGTGACCGAGCGGCTCACCACGGGTCATCCGGTCGCCCTGGCGCCCCTGCCCGAGCTGCGACACGATCCGGCCGCGGCGGCCCGAGCCCAGCGCTGGACCGGGATGGGTCACCTGGCCATGTGGATCACGCTGGGCACGGTGGTGGTGATCGGCGCGGTGACCGCTGTGGGAATGCTGCTACCTCGGGGCCGCCGCCGACGCTGGCGGCCCACCCGGCCGAGCCCACCACCACCGCCCGCGCCGGAACTCGACGAGCCGGAGGAGAAGTTCTTCCAGGTCCCGTCCTCCACCCGGCCCGGCTGACGAACCACCGCCGGCCCCCGCCGGCCGCGAAGTCGCCGAGTTCGACACCGACACCGACACCGACACCGACACCGACACCGACACCGACACGATGATGGCCCGGCCGGGTGGCCGGGCCATCATCGTCATACGACAGCGGATCGTCAGCCGTGGAACTTGGCCTTGTTCGAGTGCTCCCGCTGCTGCATCTTGATCGCCGACTCGCGCAGCGCCCGCTCGATCTTGCCGAGCAGGTCACGCAGGTCGTTGGCGGCGGTCTCCCACTCGGTCTGCCGGGCGTGGTACGCGGCCTGGGCGTCACCGTCCCAGCTGGCCAGCATGGGCTGGATGTTCCGCTTGAGGTCGTCCAGCTCACCGGTGAGGTTCTTGGTCCCCATACCGCACTGGTCCGCCGCGTGGTTCAGCAGCGGAAAGTTGTACTTGATCTCCATGTCGGCTGTCTCCCCCGCCTCAGAGCTTCAGTGCCGCGGTGATCTGACCGGCGGTCGCACCGGCAGAGTCCATGTCCGACCGGATCTCATCGTCGCTGACGTCGTAGTCCTTACCCGCCGACCCGACCGCCTCGGCGATCGACCGGAGGGCCACGTTGAGCTTGGCCATGTCGTTGTCGAACCGCTCACGCACCTGCTGGAAGGAACCGGCACCGGCGCCCTTCCACTGGTCGTAGAGCGGAGCCAGCTCGTCCATCAGCTTGTTGAGGTTGCTGGTCAGCCGGTCAGCGACGCCATCGACGTCTTGCGCGGTCTTGACCATCAGGCCGGTCTCGGTACGCATCTGTGACACGGCGGAAGTCACCCCCGTCCTCGCTCATTGCCCCACCGTCCGGGGGCGTGTCTGCCCGTGGCACGCGTGTGCCCTTCCAATCGAACGGTAACGGTTCCCGTCCAGCCGGCGCTAGGCCGGCCGACCGTTCACACTGGATCGACCGGCATATCGTGCGTCGAACCGTTACCCGTCGACCGTCACTCAGGGTCGAGGGCCCGCTTCGCGGCCGTGGGATCGAGGGCCGGGCCGGACGGCAGCCGGACCACCAGACTCGCCGGCAGCGTCACCGGCTCGACGTTCCCGTAACCGAGGATCCCGGGCACCCCGTCGTTCGCCAGCGGATACCGGAACCCGAGATCGGTGACCAGGTTCAGGGTGCCGCTGGCCTCGTCGGCGCCGGGTGACTGCTTGGAGGAGACCAGCACGCCGTATCCGGGCTCGACCACCACCCGGTCGGCGAGTGGGATGCCGGTGTCGCTCTGCTCTGGTGTGCGTACCGGTTCCTTCACCGGCCGGACCTGGGCGTCGAGCAGCACCGCCGGATCGTTCTGTCCGGGCTCGTAGCGGGCGCAGATCGCCGACCGGTCACCGGCCAGCCGGGCGATCTGCGGGCGCTGCTCGGGGGCACGGACCGAGCCCTGGTCCGGCCGGGTCGCCTTCGGAGCCGCGGCGGCGGTGTCGGCGTTCAGCTGGATCGCCTTGACCGCCTGGTCATCCGGGTACGCCTGCCGGGTGGCCGGGTCGGCGAGCACCACGTCCGCCTGGAGCTGGCTGATCGGCAGCAGATCGGTGCGCTCGGCGAGGTAGTACTGCCGGCTGCCGTTCTGGCTCTGCACCACGAACACCTGGCCGGTACGCGCGTCGTCGAGCGCCTCTGAGGCGGACCCCCGGCCGGCGACCCGGATGGTCCCGATCGGCTCCCCGGCCGGCAGCGCGTTGAGCCAGGCGGCGCCGACCGAGACGGGCGGTTCGGCCGACAGCGTCAGCCCTTCCAGCACGATCCGCTGATCTTTGATCAGGTAGCTGTGGTCGTGCCAGATCAGGTAGAGCCGGTCGTTCTTCTCGTCCCTGGCCAGCAGCGCCGCGTCAGCCGGCCGCCGGCCGCCGGTGGGTGGCTTGCCCACCGTCAGCACGGTGGTCGCGACCACCTCGTTGGCCTCGTTGCGGGCCGGCTGCGAGCAGAGCGTCCACGGGCCGTCGAGCATCCGGCCCGGGTCGGGCAGGGAGTCCGGCGCGTACGGGATACCGAGCCGGCTGCCCCGGGGGGTGCCGACCAGCGAGTTGCGGGAGACGCTCATCGTCTGCGCCGGCGTCTCCATGGCGAGCAGCGCCGAGGCGTAGTTGAGCACCGGGTGCAACTTGCCGTCCCGGTAGAGGTACCGGGTGCCGGTCTCCTTCTCCAGGATGATCGACCCGCCGTCCTTCCACCGGGTCGCACCGCCGGGCCGGATCATCCCGTAGACACCCACCGCGGCCAGGCAGACCACCGCCATCATGATGCCGCCGAGCCCGGCGCCACCGAGCCGGCGAAACGGCGCGTTCGCCGGATCGGGGTCGCGGGCCACCAGCGCGGACGTCATTCGCTGGACGAAGAACTGGTACGACTGGACCTGATCCCGCCGGGACGCCATGGCTTCCTCCCCTGGTTGCCGGCGGGCACGGCCACCCGCGCCGGTCCGCCGCACATACGATAGGCATCACGCGCGGGCCCACGTGTACCACCCGACGTCGGTGCCTCGCCTGGCCGTGGCTCCCGCCCGCCGCGCGCCCCGGGCCCGGTCCCGATCCCGGTCGATCCGCGAGGAGCAGCAGATGATCAGTCGCGACGAGGCGCTGGAGCGCGCCCGGTCCTGGGCCGTCTCGGGCCGCACCGGACCGGCCCCGCAGATCGGGCTGTACGAGTTCGAACTGGGCTACGTGGCCTGGGTGGTGGAACCGGCGCCCAATCCGGCCGCCGGCCCGCCGGTGGCCACCGGCTCACCTCGGGTCGTCGTCGACGGCGAGACCGGCGAGGTCTCCCAGTGGCCGTCCCTGCCGGCGCCCGAGATCGCGGAACGCTACGCCCGGCAGCGCACCGAGGAGGGTCGGTTCCCGCCGGACGTGCGGTACGTGCTGGAGCAGGCCGGTTGGTTCCCCGGTCGGGACGTCAGCTCGGCCGTGGAGCACTGGCGGACCCGGCTGGCCGGCGAACTGGCCGGGCTGGACTACACCCCCGCCGCCCGCGCGGCGCTCGCCGAGTTCGGCGGCCTCGTCCTGCCCCAGTTCGGCGTGCGCGGCGAACCGGGCGGGGGATTCACCAGCTATCTGTATCCGCTCGACGCCGGTGTCTTCACCACCGGCGCCGAGGGATTCATCGAGGAGCACGACAACCCCGTGTTCCCGCTGGGCACAAACGACGACGGGCCGTCCGAACTGGTCATCGACGCCCGGGGCCGGGTGTTCCTGGTCCACTGGGCGGACCAGTTCTTCGTGGCGCCCGGCATCGACGCCGCGCTGGTGCGGCTGATCCGCGGCGGCGACCTGCCGTCGGCGTACGACCGCACCTGGGTGAGCGACGGGGAGTGACCGGCCAGCGCGGGGCCGACCCCACACGGCCCGGCCGTTGACCCCGCGGGGCTGCGCAAACGGCCCGCGCGGGGTCAGCCGTTGAGTGCGCGCATGAAGGCGTACAGGCCCAGCACGCTGCACGCGATCGGCACGATGGCCAGTTGCAGCACGACGTCCAGCGCGTCGCCGAGCCGCGCCAACCGCGGCGAGGGCGCCCGCCGGCTGTAGAGCAGGCCGGCGGTGGCCGCCAGCGCCGCCGCCACGAGCATCACCGGCAGCATCGCCACGACCCGGATCAGGGCGGACGCGCCGGACGCGCCGACCAGCGGCAGCAGCGCGACCCCGATCAGACCGGAGGTCAGCAGCGGCAACCGGTGCCGCACGGTCGGCACCAGCCGGGCCCGCAGCAGGCCGGCCACCGACACCGCGCCGGCGAGCAGCAGCGTCGACACCGTACCGGCCATGGTGAGCACCACCAGGCAGCTCACGGTCACCGCGAACGCCCCGAAGATCATGCCGGTGAGCACCTCGTCGGCCCGCGCGGTCGCCTGGTAGACCTGCTCCCGGCGGGGCTGTGGTTCGTCCCGGAGCAGGTCCTCCGCGGACTGCGGCAGGATCGGCATCGGGATCTTGCCGAGCCGCACGGCCAGCAGCGGCATGGCCGGCAGCAGCAGCGTCACGGCACTGACCACCACGGCGGCGGCCTGCGCGCCGTCCGGGGAACCCAGCGCGATCAGTCCGCCGAGGATCCCGGAGAACCCGGCCAGGATCGCCGCCACGAACACCCGGGTGGCGTCGCCGACACCGAGGAAGCCGAGCACACCGGCCGCGACCAGCAGCGCCGAGCCGAGCAGCACGTGCGGCGCGCCGAGCGAACGCAGCGGTTCGCCGCCGGCTATCACCAGGGCACCCCCGACGAAGGCGTACGGCAGGCCGATGGCGGCGAACAACGCGCCGGCCAGTGAGTCGGCCATCGCCCGGGACAGCATGATGCCGGTGACCAGCAGCACCAGCGCGGCACCCAGCGCCACCGAGCCGCCGAGCCAGCCCGGGTCCCGGGACAGCAGGATGGCGGCCAGGCCCACCAGCAGCAGGAGACCGGCGACGACCAGGCCGGTCACCCGGGTCGCGAACGGAGTCCAGGCCGTGCCCCGGCGCCGGGCGCCGTCCGCGACGGCCTCCATCAGGTCGTCGTACGTCAGCTCCGGCCACTCCGTCCGCCGGGGCACCAGGTGCAGCGTCTCGCCGTCACGCACTTCCTGCGCGGCGAGCGTCCGGGACAGGTCCAGGGCGGCTCCGTCGGCTCGGCGCAGCGTCCAGCCGCCGTGCGCCGTACCATCCGACGGGTTCTCGTCGGCCTGGCGCAGCACGGCGGGCAGCAGCCCGACCAGCGGAAGATGCTCGGGCAGCGCGAGATCGAGCCGCCGGGTGGGCGTGACGACGGCGATCCGGGCGAGCCCGGTTCCGGCCTGGGTGACCACTGCGGTGTCCTCCACCCGAGGAGCGGGCTGCGGCCCGCGACTGTCATGACGAGAGAAGGCTACCTACCATGTGCCGTGTCGTCGGTGCCGGTTCTTACGCTGGTGCTCCGGACGACCCTGGGGAGGTCTGATCAGTGGGCACGGTGGTGGTCAAGCGACCGGCTCGGCAACCTGAGCCGGAGTACCCGGCCGGTGAGGTGCTGCTCGACGCGCCGCCGGAGGTCCCGCCGCCCGCCGGGCGGGCCTGGGGCCAGATGCTGATGATGCTGCCCATGCTGGCCGGTTCGGTGGCGATGGCGCTGATGTTCGCCGGGCAGCGGGGCGGTTCCACCGCGTACGTGACCGGCGGCCTGTTCGGACTGTCGGCCCTCGGCATGCTCGGCTCGCAACTGTCCGGGCACGCCGGTGGGGCGAGCAAACAGGAGATGCTCCAGCGCCGGCGGGAGTACATGGATCACCTGTCCCGGACCCGCAAACGGGTGCTCAAAACGGTCCAGCGGCAGCGCGAGGCGGCGTTCTACCGGCATCCCGACCCGGACTCGCTGTGGTCGATCCCGCTCGGCGCCCGGCTGTGGGAGCGCCGGCGCGGCGACGCCGACTTCGCCACCGTGCGGATCGGACTGGGCGCGCAGGAACTGGCCACCCCGCTGGTGCCGCCGTCGCCGACCTCGCTGGAAAAGCTGGAACCGATGTGCGCGCTGGCCCTGCGGCGGTTCCTCGTCACCTACTCCGAGGTCCCGGACCTGCCGGTGACCATGGCACTGAACGGCTTCTCCCGGGTGTACGTGGGCGGTGACGACGTCGCCGCGCACGGGATGGTGCGGGCCATCCTCGCCCAGGCGACCGCCTTCCACGCCCCGGACGATCTGCTGGTCGCGGTCTGCGTCGCGCCGGACCGGCGGGCCGACTGGGACTGGACGAAGTGGTTGCCGCACGCCCTGCACCCGACCCGTACCGACGCGCTGGGCGCGCTGCGCCTGGTCGCCCCCACGGTGACCGGCCTGGAGGCGATGCTCGACGACCTGCTGGTCAGCCGGCCCCGGTTCAACCCCACGGGCGGCGACCCGCAGCTGGGCGGGCCGCATCTCGTGGTGGTCTTCGACGGCGGTGACCCGGCCGGTTCGGACTACCTGATGGCCGAGGGTGGCGTCGAGGGCGTGACGGTGCTCGACCTCACCGAGCCACCGCCCCGGGTGCTGGACCGGGCCCGGCTGGTCCTGGAGGTCGCGGCCGACGGCGAGACGCACAGCAACACCTTCGACGGCCGGGCACCGGTCGGTCGCGCCGACCGGTGCGGAATCGCCGAACTCGAGGCGCTGGCCATGCAACTCGCGCCACTGCGGCTGTCCGCGGCGTCCCGTGGCGAACAGCCGCTCACCGCCGAACTGGGCCTGTCCGAACTGCTCAACATCGGTGACCCGTACGAGTTCGACGTGGACCGGGCCTGGACGCCGCGCCCGAACCGGGACCGGTTGCGGGTACCGCTGGGAGTCACCCCGGACGGCTCGCCGATCGACCTCGACCTCAAGGAGTCCGCGCAGGACGGCATGGGTCCGCACGGGCTGCTGATCGGTGCCACCGGTTCGGGCAAGTCCGAACTGCTGCGCACGCTCGTACTCGCGCTGGCCGCCACGCACTCCTCGGAAACCCTGAACTTCGTGCTCGTCGACTTCAAGGGTGGCGCCACCTTCACCAAGCTCGACAAGTTGCCGCACACCAGCGCGGTGATCACCAACCTGGCCGACGAGCTGCCGCTGGTCGACCGGATGACCGACGCCATCAACGGTGAGTTGGTCCGCCGGCAGGAGCTGTTGCGGTCGGCCGGCAACTACGCCTCGCAGCGCGACTACGAGAAGGCCCGTGCGGCGGGTGCCCCGCTGGGCGCGCTGCCCAGCCTGCTGATCATCTGTGACGAGTTCTCCGAACTGTTGACCGCCAAGCCGGACTTCATCGACATGTTCGTCCAGATCGGCCGGGTGGGCCGGTCGCTGGGCGTCCACCTGCTGCTCGCCTCGCAGCGGCTGGAGGAGGGCCGGCTGCGCGGCCTGGACACCCACCTGTCGTACCGGATCGGCCTGCGGACGTTCTCGGCGATGGAGAGCCGGGTGGTGCTCGGCGCCACCGACGCCTACGAGCTGCCGCGCTCGCCGGGCCACGGCTACCTGCGGTACGGCACGGAGCCGCTGATCCGGTTCCGCGCCGCCTACGTCTCCGGGACGTACCGGAGCAAGACCGCGGAGGCGGTCGCGGCCGGCGACGGCGAGGACCGGGTCCAGGAGTACACCACCCAGTACGTCGCGCCCCGGCTGCCGCGTACCCGCGAGGAGGAGCCGGCGCCCGAGCAGACCGACGCGATCGGGGAGAGCCTGCTGGACATCCTGGTCGGTCGGCTGGCCGGCCGGGGCGAGCCCGCGCACCAGGTCTGGCTGCCGCCGCTCGCCGAACCGGCGACGCTCGACCAGATCCTGCCGCCGATGACCGCCGACCCGGCCCGCGGCGTCACGGTGGCGCACGCCGGTCTGCACGGCGAGCTGCAGGTCGCGGCGGGCACCGTCGACAAGCCGTTCGAGCAGCGCCGGGACGTACTCTGGCTCGACCTGGCCGGCGCGGCGGGCCACACCGTGGTCGTCGGTGGTCCGCAGAGCGGCAAGAGCACCATGCTGCGCACCATCGTCACCTCGCTGGCGCTCACCCACACCCCGCGCGAGGCGCAGGTCTACTGCCTCGACCTGGGCAGTGGGGCGCTCTCCTCGCTGCGCGACCTGCCGCACGTGGGCTCGATCGCGACCCGGTTGGACGCCGGGCGGGTCCGCCGGACCATCGCCGAGTTGCAGTTGCTGATGAACCAGCGGGAACGGTACTTCGCCGACGCCGGCGTCGAGTCGATGGCCGCGTACCGGCGGGCCCGCCGGTTCGGCCAGCACGCCGACGACCCGTTCGGAGACGTGTTCCTGGTCATCGACGGCTGGGCCATCGTCCGCTCCGAGTTCGAGGACCTGGAACCGGCGATCAACGACATCGCGAACCGGGGCCTGTCGTTCGGTGTCCACCTGGTGGTCACCACCGGCCGCTGGATGGATTTGCGGCCGGCCGTCCGGGACGTCTTCGGGACCCGGCTGGAGCTGCGGCTGGCCGACGCCAGCGACTCCAACCTGGACCGCCGGGCGGCGATGAACGTGCCGGAGAAGGCGCCCGGTCGCGGCATCACCCCGGACGGCATGCAGTTCCTCGCGGCGCTGCCCCGCGCCGACGGCACCCAGGACGCGGAGAGCCTGGCCGACGGCAGCCGCAAGCTGATCAGTGCGATCGGTGAGGCGTGGCAGGGTCCGGGCGCACCGCCGATCCGGCTGCTTCCGGCGGTGCTGCCGTTCGGCTCGCTGCCGGAGACCGGCCGGCCGGGCATCCCGATCGGCATCGCCGAGGCCGACCTCCAGCCGGTGCTGCTGGACTTCGCGGCGGATCCGCACTTCGTGCTCTTCGGGGACGGCGAGTCCGGCAAGAGCACCTTCCTGCGGGCGCTGGCGCAGAGCATCGTGGACCGGAACGACCTGACCCAGGCCCGGCTGGTGCTGGTCGACTACCGGCGCAGCATGCTGGGCGACATCACCACACCGCACCTGATCGGGTACGGCTCCTCCGCGCAGATCACCGACGGGATCATCACCGAGGTGGCCAACGTGATGCGGGACCGGCTGCCGCCGACGAACGTGACCGCCGAGCAGCTGCGGGCCCGTAACTGGTGGAAGGGCCCGGACCTGTACGTGCTGGTCGACGACTACGACCTGGTGACCGGCGGCAGCGGCAATCCACTGAGTCCGTTGCTGGAGTTCCTGCCCCAGGCCCGGGACATCGGCCTGCACCTGGTGATCGCCCGGCGCAGCGGCGGCGCCAGCCGCGCCCTCTACGAACCCATCCTGATGCGATTGCGGGAGCTGAGCACGCCGGGCATCGTGATGTCGGGTGACCGGGACGAGGGGGTACTGCTCGGCAACGTCCGGCCGGGTCCGCTGCCCCCCGGCCGGGGGTGGCTGGTCAGCCGCCGCGAGGGCACCCGGCTGATCCAGCTGATGGATCTGCCGTCGAAGGCCTGAAATCTGTCCCCCACAATGTGGCCGGACAACGATAGCGTTATGTGTCTGGAAGTGTGACCGCGGCTCGGGGCGGGCTGGCGGCGATGACGACGGTGACCATGGCGGCGGCCGAGGGACGGACGGGGAGGACGATGAGCGGCGACAAGTGGCTGGCTGACGGCAACATTGAGGTCGACATCCACCAGCTTCAGGACTTCGCGAACCACATCAAGGACGAGCTGGAGAAGAACTTCCGGCCCAGCTTCGAGTCGGGCATCAAGCCGATGCTGACCGTGCAGGCCCCGTTCGGGGCGGGCGGCCTCAGCGAGGCGAAGTTCTTCCGCAGCCGCCACGACGAGAGTCGAGCATCGGCCGCGAGCATGATGGGCGAGGTCATGAAGGGCCTGGCCTCGCTGAGCGCCGCCGCCATGTCGATCTCCGCCGAATATCTGGGCGGCGACGCGTTCTCGCAGGCCACCAGCGAGAAGGTTCTTGACGCCTTCACCGGGGTCGGTGGCGAGCAGACGATCGACGACCTGGCGAAGCAGGACGGCGGAAAGAACGACCCGGCGGGAGCCGTGCCGGAGGACGCCAAGGACCCGAAGAAGTACTTCGGCGACGACGGCACCAAGTCCGACCCGAACGGCCAGACCCCGACGATGTACCAGCAGAGCGAGGTCGGCAAGGGCGACGGCGAGTACACCATCCAGGGCGACAACGAGAACATGCACGACCCCAAGCTCAAGATGCCGACGTACAAGCAGTGACGACGGCCTGACGAGCACCGAGGAGCGGGGATGTCCGACAAGTACTACGGTTATCAGCCGGTCAGTGGGTACCCCGGCGCGTCTGACAGCTACGTGCCGTACAACCCGAGCGACCCGAACAGTGACCTCACGCAGACCGACTGGGGCGCCACGAACATCGAGAAGATGTGGGCGATGATCCAGAAGGAGAGCGACGAGCGGGCGTACGCGCTCTCTGAGATGTGGCGCCGGGCCGGGCGACTGCTGGAGAGCACCCGGGACAACATCCAGCGACACGGCGAGGCGCTGGCCGCGAAGTGGAAGTCGCCGGCCGCCGAGGTCTTCATGGACAAGATCGGCGCCACCCTCTACTCGCTGGACGAGTGGAAGAAGATCGCCCACGACAACGCCACCGGCCTGGAGCAGCTGGGCAAGAAGATCGAGAAGGCGCAGCAGGACTTCAGGCCGCTGTGGGAGGAATACCAGGCGGCGCAGAAGAAGAACGACGGCAAGGAGAACTTCGACTGGTACGACCCCACCGACTGGTTCGGGGACACCAAGGAGAACCCGGACGACGTCCGGAAGAAGTTCCACGGTCGAGCGGTCGACATCATGAAGCCGCTGGCCGACACCTACGTCGACGTCTACCTGGCGAAGGTCTCCACCGGCAGCAAGTTCAAGGGCCCAACCAACGCGGTGATAGTCAAGCCGGACGGTGTGCCGCACCCGAACCGGCCCGGCTCACCGGGCCGGCCGCCGGGTTCACCGAACGGCACCAAGGGCGCCCCGCCGAGCCGACCCAACGCGCCGGACCGGCCGGACGCGCCGAACCGGCCGGACGCACCGAACCGGCCCGACACCCCGACCGTGCCGCACGGCGCCCCGCCGGCCAACCCCGGAATCAACCTGGCCGGTGGCGCCGCGCCGACACCGCCGCCGGCGGCCCCGCCCGTCAGTACGCCGGCTCCGCCACCGCCGCCCAGCACCGGACCGATGGGCACCCCGATACCGCCCGGCATGCCCGAACCGAGCGCCACCGGCGGCCGGCCGACGTTGCCGGGTGCGAACCGGGGCCCCGGGCCCGGCCGGCCCAACCTGCCCGGTGGGGGCGAGGGGCCGGGTCGCTCTGCGCCTAACCGGCCTACGCTGCCGGGCAGCAAGGGCGGTCCCGGCGGCCGGCCCGGTCGGCCCGGCACGAGCGAGACGCCACCCGGCGGTCGCGGTCGCGCGCCCGGCCGGCCCACCCTGCCGGGCAGCAAGGGCGGCCCGGGCGGCGGCCGACCCGGCCCGGGCGGCCGGGGCACCGGGCGCGGCGCCGGTCCGGCCAACCCGAAACTGTCGGGCAAGACCGGCCGCCCGAGCGCACCGGGCGAGGGCCCGGAGACCCAGGGTCGGGGTGCCCGGCCCAGCCTCGGCGGCAAGCGCGGTGGTGCCGAACCCGAGCGGCCCGGGCAGCGGTCCCCGGGTCGCCCCGGCGAGCCGGAGGCCACCGGTCGGTCCGCGCCGCGCGCGGCCGGCGAGAGTCCACTGTCGTCCGGCACGCGCGGCGGAAAGCCGGACCTGACCGGCCGGTCCGGTCGAGCCCCCGGTCGCCCGGCCCCCACCACCGGTCCCGAACCGGCGCTCGGCGGCCGGCGCGGTGGCACCGGCGCGGGCGTTCCCGGCCAGCGGTCGGCCCGCCGGTCCGATGAGGACCCGGAAACCTGGGAGTACGGCGACGGCGACGAGGAGCTGTGGCTCACCGAGTCGACAGCAGTCGGTGAGATCGAAACGCCGACCGAGCATCGTCCGCAGCAGCAGGGCAGGGCACTGGGCCAGGGCTGAAGTTCGAGCCGACGGGCCGGTCACCATGCGTGCAGCGTGTGGTTGGCCGGCCCGTACCATGAAATGACCGAGGTCCGCCCCGCGTCCCGGCCGGGGTGTCCAGCCGCGACCGGTCCTCCCCAGTTCGCGCGGCCGTAACGGAAGGTGTACCGAGCATGCGCGTCGTCAGACGCTCGACCGCCACCCTGTCCGCCCTCACGCTGAGCCTGCTGGGCGCGCTGGCCGTGCCCGCGACGCCGGCACATGCCGACGACGTGCGGGACCGGGAGTGGTTCCTCAACACCCTCGGGGTGGCCGAGGCGCACCGGATCACCCAGGGCGAGGGCGTCACGGTGGCCGTGGTGGACACCGGGGTGGACGCCAGTCACCCGGACCTCCGGGGCAACGTGCTGGACGGCGCGGACCTCTACAGCAACACCACAAAGGGCCACCAGGACCGGGTCGGCCACGGCACCGAGATGGCCGGCCTGATCGCCGGGCACGGGCACGGGCCGGGTAACCGGGACGGCGTCCTCGGCATCGCACCCAAGGCCAAGATCCTGCCGGTGAACATCAAGTCCCCGCACACCGAGGTGATCAACCCAGCCTCGATCGGCACCGCCATCACCTACGCCGTTGACCGTGGTGCGGACATCATCAACGTCTCCCTGTCGGGGTCGTCCGACAGCACCCTCGAGTCTGCCGTCAAATACGCCTGGGATCACAACGTGCTGGTGGTGGCCGGCGCCGGAAACACCAAGACCGATATCGTGGTCGGCTGGCCCGCCAAGTACGTGCCCGCACTGGCCGTCACCGGCACCGACCGGAACGGCAGGCACAGCTCGGAGATGGTCACTGGCCCGGAGATAGACATCGCGGCGCCCGGTGCCGACATCATCAGCACCGCGCCCGGCAACAGGTACACGAGCGGCACCGGGAGCAGCAACTCGACGGCGATCATGTCCGGGGTCGCGGCCCTGGTGAAGGCCAAGTATCCGAACATCTCGGTACACGACCTGTTCGGCCGGTTGATCGAGACCAGCAAGGACGCGGGACCCAAGGGTCGGGACGAGGAGTTCGGCTGGGGCAGCGTCGACCTTCACCAGGCCCTCGTCGGCCAGCCCGACGGCCGGGCCAGCCAGCCCAGCGCGTCGGCCGACGAGGCCGATCCGGTCTACGAGTGGGATCTGCCCGACAAGGACGAGGGGATCGACTGGGTCGGCCTGGCCATGGGCATCGGCCTGCTCATCGTGGTGCTGGCCCTCATCTTCCTCGTGGTGTGGCTTCTCATCCGGCGCCGGCGCCGCAGGCGGGTCCAGAGCCAACAGCCGGGCTCGCCGATCCCCGGCCCGACTGGACCGGCCGGACCGGGAGCACCGACCCAGCACGTGGGCGGGCAGACACCACCGGGCAACGAGTCGGTCTGGCGTCCGCCGACCAACTAGCAGCAGCCGGAACAGCCGGACGCGCCGTGCCCGTATCGGATTCGGCGCGACGGGCCGCCGGTACCATCGGAACGCCACTCATCGGCTGCACGGTCGACCGGGAGTTCCCGACGTCGATCCGGTCGGGCGTCGCCGCATCGGCGGTCACCAGTGGAAGGTAACCAAGTATGCGCGTCGTCAGGCGTTCGGCCGCCACCATTCCCGCGCTCGCGTTCAGCCTGCTCGGTACGCTTGCGCTCCCGGCCACACCCGCCCAGGCGGACGACACCCGGGACAGGTCCTGGCATCTTCAGGCGCTCAATGTCGCCGCGGCCCATCAGATCACCCAGGGCGAGGGCGTCGTCGTCGCAGTGATCGACTCCGGGGTGGACGCGAACCACCCGGATCTGAAGGGCAGCGTGTTACCGGGGCTCGATCTGTTCGACGGCAAGGCGAAGGGCCGGATCGACCGGGACCGCAAGGGTGGGCACGGCACCGCCATGGCGTCGATCATCGCCGGACACGGGCACGGGCCGGGCAACCGGGACGGCATCCTGGGCATCGCACCCAAGGCCAAGATCCTGCCGATAACCGTCGAGGATCCGCCGTACCCGATCGGCGAGACGGCGGTTGCCACGGCCATCACCTGGGCGGTGGACCAGGGCGCGGACATCATCAGTATCTCCCTGTCCGGCGGTACCGACCCGGCCATGGAAGAGGCGGTCAACTACGCCTGGGACAAGAACGTGCTGGTCGTGGCCGGCGCGGGGAACAAGAAGACCGATATCGGGGTAGGTTGGCCGGCCGCATACCGGCCCTGCCTGGCTGTCAACGCCACCGGCCGGGACGGAAAGATCAGCCCCGAGGCGGTCTACGGCGATGAGATCGACATCGCGGCGCCCGGCGTGGACATCGCGGGCGCGGCGCCCGGCGGCCGTTATCGGTCCGGCACCGGCAGCAGCGACTCGACGGCGATCGTGGCGGGCGCGGCGGCCCTGGTCAAGGCGAAGTACCCGAATCTCGACACGCACGACCTCTTCGGCCGCATCATCGAAACCGCCAAGGACGGCGGCGAGCCGGGCTGGGACGACAAGTTCGGCTGGGGAGCGTTGGACCTCATGCAGGCGCTGACCGGGCAGCCCGACGGGCGGGCCAGCAAGCCGTCGGCCGAGCCCAGTTCCAGCGACGAGGACACGTACGTGGTGGCGAACCCGACCAAGAACTCCAACTGGGACGAGGTCCTGGGCGCGGTCCTGTTCTTCGCCATTCTCGCGGTCCTCATCCTGGCCATCATCTTCCTGGTCCGCTTCCTTCGGCGGCGGCGGCGGACCGGCGACAGGCAGCCGACCCCGGCCGCGCAGCCGGCTGACCCGTACCGGTTCGGCGACGCTTCACCGGCCGGCCCCGGTGGACCGGGGACGTCGGCAGGGCACCATGGGGTTTCCGCTCCACCACCGCAACCCACCCAGCCCGGCGAAGAGTCGGTCTGGCGGCCCCCGACGAACTGACCGAGGAAGGCGGCACGCATGTCCGAACCCCTGGTGGTCGCCCCGGGCCAGCCCGACGGGTATCCGACGATCGGTGCCGCGCTGGCCGCGGCACCCGACGGCGGCGTGGTCTCGATCGCCCCTGGCACCTACTACGAGGCGCTGTACGTCAACGACCGGCGGGTGACAATCGTCGCGGCCAATGGCCCGGGGTCGGTGATCGTGGACTCGTCCTCGTCGACGTACCCGACGGCCTCCTGCGGGAACGGCGGCCTGGAGTTGCGTGACCTGGTGCTGCGGGCCGGCGCGGCGGCCGCGGTCACCGTCCAGCGGCAGGCCCGGCTCAGCCTTGACGGTTGCGAACTGAACGCCGCAGGCGAAGGCGCCACGGTGGCGGTACAGGAGGGGTCGGAACTGGCGGCGACGGGTTGCACGCTGCGCAACACCGCCGGCCCGGCGGTCGCGTTCGACGGCGACTGCCGAGGAACGCTGGAGCGGTGCGTGCTGGACACCCCCGCCGTACCGGCCATGAAGGTCACCCGGGGGGCACGGGTGATTTTCGGTGGGTCCGCCGTGGACCCCAACGTCACGCCGGCCGGCGCGGCGGACCGGCGCCCGGTGGCGGTGATCGCCGCGGTCCTGCTGATGGTGCCGGCCGGCCTGGCCTGGCTCGCCGGCGGCATCGGCTTCACGGTCGCCACCTACCGCACCGACGGCGACCCCAAGTGGCTGTTGTGGATCCTCGCGGTGGCGATCCTGCTGCTCTGCCTGTTCCTGGTGTTCATGACGGTGGTCGGGATGTGGCTCGCCTGGGGCGGCCACTCGGACATCCTCAAGGGACCGGCCGGCCTCACCCTGGTCATCTTCGTCATCACGCTGGTCAGCCTGCTGATCCGGCACAAGGTCAGCTATCAGCCCTCGATGCTCACCCCGCTGATCGTCGGCGGTCTGGCGGCCGTCTCGCTGGCGCTGCTGCGCACGCCACCGGCCCGCGCCTGGTTCGCCCGCACGCCCGACTGAGCAGCCCACCCGCACAGGTCGGGACGCCGCGCCCAACTGGCCCGCCCGCCCACCCACCCACGTGGGTGGGTTACGCCGGCACCACGTGGGTGGGGTTCCGCCGGGCCCGCCCACGACGGGATCAAGCCTGACCGCCCAGAGTGGGCGGGCCCGGCGGAACCCCTGCCCAGCAGAACCCCCTGCCCGGCGGAACCTCTGCCCAGCAGAACCCCCTGCCCGGCCCGCGAACGCCGCCGTTCCGTCCGGACGCGCCGCCGGCGGCCCTAGACGGTGTCCGGCTCGCCCGGACCGTCGGCCGGCCGCCACACCCCCGCTGTGGCGTCGTAGCGGGCCAGCGGCTCGTCCCGGCCATCGTGGTGGACGATGTGCAACCCACACCCGTCCGGCACCACTATCGCCTCCATCCGCGGCTCGCCCCGGCCCCACTCCTCGGGAGTGATCTCGTCCGGCGCCCAGCGCACCACGGGCACCCAGTCGTCCGACTCGGCGAATGGCGAACCGTCCCCGAGCAGTTTCAGCCGGCGGTAGAGCCGTGCCGGGGTGTCCCGGCCCGGCCCGGCCCAGGCGTGCACCAGGCCGGCCGCCCGGTCATAGCCCTGCTCCAGATAGGACGGCAGATACTGGTGCGGGATGATGATCTGCAGCCGCAGCGGCAGATCCGGGTCCGGCTGGTCGTCCTCGTCATCGTCGGCCACGCTCGCGGTCCAGGCCGGCCGGATCGCCAGCTTCGGTCCGGCCTCGGCCTCCGCCTCCCGGCGCCGTTCCTGCTCGACCGCCTCGACCAGCGTCGTCCGGACCTCGCTCAACCAGTCGCCCATCGCCAACACCGAGGTCCCGGGCATCGCCGCCGCGAGCGGGGTGCCGGGATTGAGCGACAACTGCCAGTCCGGATCCGGCCAGCTGCCGGCGAGTTGCGGGCTGGTCACCTGGATCAGATCGTGCTCGCCGAGCACCTGACGCAGCCGGGCCTCGGAGGTGAAGACCGGCACGGTGGGCGCGCCCGTTTCGTCCGGCAGACACCACCACGGGAAGTCGGGGTCGGTGAGGTCCCGCGACTGCGAACCATCCGGCCGCAGCGGCACCACCAGGGGTGCCCGGAACACCGCCACGGCCAGCGCGTCCCCGTCCTGCGCGGTGACCGCGTCCCGCAACGCGATCTCGGTTTCCAACTCTGCCGCCAACCCGGGTACGTCCCGGACCTCGTCGACGTCGAGCCGTACCCCGATCGGCAGGCCGGGATCGACGGCCAGCAACCACTCGTCGTCCGGCCAGCCGGCCACCAGACCGGTGAGGGTGTCGGCCCGGTAGTTGACCGACTGGCCGGGCAGGCAGGCCGCGATCGCCTCGGGTGACGTGAACGCCAGCACGTGGGTGACCCCGTCCAGCAGGCCCGTGGGCCAGGCGGGTGCCGCGCGACCGGCGGCCGCCTCGGCGGACACCGGGAGCAGCAGCGGGCTGGTGGCCAGGGCGGCCAGCAGCGCCTGCCGGTCCGCCACGACCGCGGCGTCGAGCATCGCCCGCTCCGGTTCGGTCGCGGGACGCCACTCGGTCACCACGTGCCGTCCTCGGCGATCCGGGCCGGCTCCCAGCCCAGCAGCAGCGCGGTGAGCGCCGCCGCGACGGACTCGCCGACAAACCACTCGGCGGTGTGGTCGAGCAGGAAGACCCGCCCCGATGCGCCGACCGCGAGGATCCCGGTGTCGTCGCCCTCCACGCCCAGCGGGGTGAGCGGGCCACCCAGCAGGGCGGCCAGACCGGCGAGGGTACGCACCGAGTGCAGCGCCCGCCGCGGATCCAGGTCCACCGTGCTCGGCGCGACCCGCTCGCCCTCCCCCGGCGGTGTCACCCGCAGTCCGCCGAACTCCGCGTACGCCTCGATCGCGGCCGGCACCACCACGTGCTGTCGACCGTCCGGTGTGGCGTACCCGGCGATGGTCAGCGCCCACTCCCGGGCCCGCGCCTCGTCCCGGCGGCCGGGTTGCCAGCCCGCGGCCGTGAGCGCCTCCGTCACCGCCGCCGGAAACCTGTCGCTCACGGCAGGACCTCCACTCCGAACCAGTCGAGCAGCGCCGCGCAGGACCGGCACGGTGGCTGGCTGGTGCCGTGCGCCGGGTCACCCGACTCCCGTACCCGGGTCAGTCGCAGCCGCGCCCCCCACAGCGCGGCGCGGGCCCGCGCGGGGCTCAGCGAACCGGCGCCGCCCGAGCGCTCGGTGGCGTACAGGTGGTCGGAGAGCAACACCGGCTCGGCGCACCAGCCGGCGTAGCGTTCACGCTGTCCGGTCGGCAGCTCGTTCAGGACCCGCCGGATCATCGGGTGCAGCTCCGGCGCGAGGTCGCCACGCACCGAGGTGTGCGAGTACACGATGCCCTCGACGAGCAGCGCGCCGGCGACGAGCGGCAGCATCCGGGCCGGCGCTGATGGTCCCGGCGCGGACGGTCCTGGTCGCACGGCGCCTCCTCGCGTACCTGTCGCCGGTTTCGTCGCGTCCCGCAGCCTAGCCGGCCGGGGGTGCCACGGGTTGGCCAGGCTGCGATATCGTCGGCCTCATCCCTTACCACCCGTCGCACGAAGCCCGGAGCCATGACGCGCACCCTTCTCGTCTCCCCGGACCAGCCCGGCGCCTATCCCTCGATCGGCGACGCGCTGGCCGCGGCGACGGACGGCACGGTGGTCTCGATCAGTCCCGGCACCTACTACGAGGCGCTCTACGTCAACGACCGGACGGTGACGATCCTCGCCGCGCAGGGCGCCGGCACGGTCGTCCTGGACGCCTCCTCGGGCGCGTACCCGACGGTGTCCTGCAACAACGGCTCGTTGGAGCTGCGGGACCTGGTCCTGCGCGCCGGTGACGCCCCGGTGGTGACGGTCACCCGGGCCCGACTCACCATGACCGGCTGTGAGCTGAGCGCCGGCTTCGGGGCGGCGATCGACGTGGGCGCCCGATCGCAGTTCGAGCTGAACCGGTGCCGGGTTACCACCGCCCGGTACGGTCTGGTCGTCGAGGACGCGGACGGCACTGTGGACGGTTGCGAGTTCGCCGACCTGACCGAGGACGGGATCATCATCCGGATCGGTGCCGCGCCGACCATCCGGACCAGCACCATCACCCGGTGCGGAAACCGTGGTGTCTACGTCTACCAGCACGGCCGGCCCACCCTGGAGACCTGCGAGATCTCTCAGACCGGCGGCGCCGGGATCGCGGTCGTCCACCAGAGCGCGCCGACCATCCGGCGCTGTCGGATCCGGGACACCCGCGGGCCGGCCGTGTCGTTCGGGCGTGGCTGCCAGGGCACCGTCGAGGAGTGCGCCACCGAGAACACCGGGGTGCCGGAGATCGAGGTGGCGCCCGGAGCCGAACCGACGATCGTGGCGGGATCGGCCGGCCGCCGCGCGGTCTTCGGCGCCGACGCCGCGAAGGCCGTGACCCAGCAGGACACGGCGCGGGTCGAGAAGTTGCTCGCCGACCTGGACGGCATGGTGGGTCTGGAGTCGGTGAAGGACGAGGTGCGCGCCCTCATCGACGAGATCCAGGTCAACGAGTGGCGCCGCAGCGCTGGCCTGCCGGTCAGTCCGGTCAGCCACCACCTGATCTTCGCGGGTGCCCCGGGTACCGGTAAGACCACCGTGGCGCGGATCTACGGTGAGTTGCTGGCCGCGCTCGGCGCGTTGCCGGGTGGGCCGTTCCGCGAGGTTTCCCGGCGGGACCTGGTCGGGCAGTATCTCGGCCACACCGCCGAGAAGACCGCTGAGGCGTTCAACTCGGCGCGTGGCGGTGTGCTGTTCATCGATGAGGCGTACACGCTGTCAAGGTCGATGGGCACCGGTGGCGACTTCGGGCAGGAAGCCATCGACATGCTGGTCAAGCTGATGGAGGACCACCGCGACGAGGTGGCGGTGATCGCCGCCGGCTACACCGCGGAGATGCTCCAGTTCCTGGACGCCAACCCCGGTCTGGCGTCCCGATTCGCCAAGACCATCGAGTTCGGCAACTACTCGCCGGCCCAGTTGGTGATCATCGTGCAGCGGATGGCTGGGGGCGACGAGTACCTGCTCGCCGACGGCGTCCCGGAGGTGCTGGCCGAACACTTCAGCGGCATCGAGCGGGACCAGAACTTCGGCAACGCCCGTGAGGCCCGCAAGCTTTTCGAAGGGGTGCGCAAGGCCCAGGCTCAACGGTTGCGCCAGTCCGGCCAGCGACCCACCCTCGACGAACTCCGTACGGTGACCGTGGCGGACTTCCGCGCGGCGATCGGTCGCTGACGGGAATGCGACCGGACGGGGAGGTCCTGCGGTGACGACGCCGGGTGCGGCACGGCCGAGCGAGCCGGGCTGGCAGCAGGACGCGGCCAGGCAGGGTGGTCAACCCTCGGCCGCCACCGGCCACCCCACGGGCGCGCCCGCGCCGACCCTCGGTGGTACCGGTGGTACCGGTGGTCCGGCCGCACCGGCTCAGGGCCGCGCCGCGCCGGGTCCGGTTCAGGGCCAGGCCGCGCCGGGTCAGTCCCGGGGTGGTGTGCCGGGCCAGTATCCGGGCCAGGCCGGGTATCCCGCCCAGGGCGGATTTGCCGGCCAGCCCGTCGCCGGGCAGGGTGCGTACCCCGGCCAGGGTGGATATTCCGGCCAGGGCGCCACCGGCCAGGGTGGGTACGCCGGTCAGGGTGTGGCGGCCGGGCCGGCCACGGGGGCCGCGCAGGCCAGGTACTCGGCCCGGGCCGCCACCGGCACGGCGTCCGCTGCCGCCGCGACCGGCGCCGCCACCGCGACCGGCACGGCGGCGACCGGCTCGGTGCCGGCCCAGCCCACCGTCGCCACGGCCCGCGCCACGGCCCAGCCGGCGGATTCGGCGGCACCGGCGGCGGCCACGGAGGTACGTCCACACCGCTTCCGCCCCACCATCGGGGCGTTCCACGTCGCCCAGCTGGTCTGCTGGCAGGTGGCGGTCGCCGCCGCACTGGTGGCCAGCCGGTACGGGATGCTGGCCACCGTGTCGGTGGCCGGTGGTGCCGTGATCCTGCTCGGGCCCACCCTGCTGCGTCGGCGGGGACGCTGGCTGCACCAGTGGTTGTCGATCTGGCTGCGCTACCGCGTCCGTCGGCACCAGCTTCCGGCGGCGGGTGGCAGCCAGGCGCTCAACCTGCTCACTTTCGTCGAGGACTCCGCCGAGGTCGAGGCGCTGGATCTGGACGACCAACCGGTCGCCATGATCACCCATCGGGGCGGGTTGAGTGTCGTGTTCGAGGTCGATCCGGCGGACGGGGCGCTGGTGGGCGGCCCATCCCGGGCTCTGCCGTCACCCGCGTCGCTGCTGCCCGGCGCCGACCCGGCCGCGCCGCCCGTGGCCGTCCAGATGCTGGTGCAGGTCACCCCGGCGCCGCGGGCGCTGAACGGCCCGGGGGTCGACCGGTCGTACCGGGAGTTGTCCAACGGGGACATTCCGGCGCAGCGCCGGAGCTGGTTGGTGCTCCAGACGGTCCGTACCGCCGACTTCTACCTGGACCGCGACCTGCGCCCGGCGCTCGTCTCGGCGATCCGGCGAGCCCGGCGGCAACTTCGCCAGTCGCGGATCGGCGCCCGCCTGCTGAGCCGCGACGAACTGCTGGCGGCGGTCGGATACCTGGCCCGGGTGGCCGGACCGGCCGAAACCCAGGGCGTGTACGGCACGGCCAGCGAGCGGGTCGTCGGCCGGGAGACCTGGCGGGCCTGGACGAGCGGCGAAACCCCGCAGAGCTGTCACCGCCTGGTGCGGTGGCCGCGGCTGCCGTGGCAGCTCGACCCGGTGCTGCGACAGCTTCCGGGGGTGAGCAGCGTCGTCTCCATCGCCGCCACCCGGGACGAAGGGGTACGCAGCCGGTCCGGCGCCGACATCGCCGTGGAGGTGGCGATCCGGCTGATCGCCGCGAACCCGACCACGCTGGCGGCCGGGGACCGCGCCCTCACCGAGGCCGTACACGCCGGTGGCGGCCGGACCGAGCGGATGGACGGTGAGCAGGTGTACGGGTTGGCCGCGACGCTGCCGTTCGGAGGTTTCCTGCGGTGAACGGCGCCAGCTTCCCAGGCAGCCGAATGGGGCTGCACCTGACCGATCCCGGCACGCTCGGCAGCCTCGACCTGATGGGCGGCGGCAGCGGCCTCGTGGTCGGGCGCAACCGGGACGAGCTGCCCGTCGCCGTACGGCTGTTCCGGCCCGAGCCGACCCGGATGCTGCTGGTGGGCGGGATCCGCTGCGCCCAGTTGCTGGCCTTCCGGACAATGGCACTCGGCGCCCGGCTGTTCATCCAGACCGCTCGGGAACAGGACTGGGACGCGTTTCTCCGGCGATGTGCCGTCGGTCGCGACTCGGCGGTCTTCCTGCCGCTCGGCGGCCAACCGCCGGCCCCAGCCTCCCCGGTCGACCCGCAGCTCGTGCTTGTCGACATCGGACCCACGGCGGGACCGGAGCCGGCCGAACCGGCACCCTGGCGGGCCACCCTCGTGGTCCGGGACGACCTGGCGAACTGGGACGTGGACACGATCGTCCGCAGCGACGTCGTGCTGCTACAACGACTGACCCAGGCCGAGGCGTCGATCGCGGTGTCGGCTCTGGGCCTGACCGAGGCGCAGAGCTGGCTGCCGAGGATCCATCCCGAGATGGTGGGCATGGTCAGCAAGGGCCGCTTGCAGTGGGTCATGCTGGGCCTGACCCCCACCGAGCAGAGCCTGCTCGGCTCGGCCGCCCGCACCGGCTGACCGCACCGGTTTTCCTGAGGTCGGCAAGGCCAAGCTCGGACCGGTTGATGACCCGCAGACATGGATCGCACGGCCGACGCCCTTCCCAGCGAGCAACACGCCGGCCCCCAGCATCACAGTCCACCCTCGGGCAGGCTGAAGGCCATCAGCGGGTAAGACTCAGAGCAAGGGCTGAGGCAGAGTCCGGAAGGTGTAGCCGTTGATCAGGGCTTGCAGGCTGTCGTTTTCGGTCCACTCTTCCCAGTCGCGATTGATCTCGATGCCCTCATTCAATTTTTGAACAGTCACCTCCTCGCCGTTGTACAGCAACACGCCTCGGCCCGGGAACCGCTCGAAGAACTCAATGACCGCTCGGTACATGACCACCTCGGCCCGCGCCAGCACCTCATCGGACGCTCGGTTTGAGAATCGGAAGGTTGCGGTCACCCGGTGGGTGAAGCCGAAAAGATCCGCCGCGGACCTCTGCTCGTCAGGCGTCACCCGGTAGGCGTACACGCCCATGCCCTCGGCCAGCATGAAATTGCTCTCCCTGGGCACGCCGTCCACGGCCACCCGCACGAAGGAGAAGAACTCTTCGTGAGACAGGTCGGCCTCCGATATCAGATCGTATTCGGTAGCCATCTGCTCAGTCCGCTACTGAAAAGGGTAGAAGTTGACGACCTTACCGTCTCGCACAAGCAACACTTCCTTAAGACCGTCAATGGGTTTCCTCCGGAGAACGTCCTCGACGTCTGCCGGTGAGCGCGGGCAGTCATCCAAGTTCAGCACGAGGCGATCGGCCTGACCAGTCTTCACCTTCTTGCTCATGCCATCCCTCAGGTTGTCCAGATCCGACGTGTCGGGAGAGTAGCAGTCGAAGTACTCATCCTCGATCTTGTAGTCGGGTTCCTTTCCATTTGGCTTCGGCGGCGGGTTCTGCTCGACGTCATAACCGTTCTTCGCCAGGGCATCCGCTGAGTCATTCTCCCGCCTCAACCCACGGTCCTTCTTTTTCGTCGGGTGCGCCTTGGTTCGCTCGCCCCGGGGCTTGCCGCCGGGCGGCCTGGAGGGATTGGTGCCCGGCCATTGGGGTCGACCGTCGCCCTTGCCGCGGAGCTTGTTGAGGATGCGCTTCAACAGTTCAACCAGCTTCTCCAGCGACCGGCTGCGGGAGGCCAGTTCGCGGAGGCTGGACAGCAGGCCGCGCAGCCATCGGGAGATCTTCGCGGCCCACGCGGCGACCAGGGTGGTCACCTGCTCTGCCACCAGGGGCGTGGCGAAGCCCAGCGAGGCCGCCTCCTCGGCCGCGTACACGACCAGTCGGGACACCACGGTGGCCACCGCGTCGCGGACCAGCATGCGTACGGCGGAGATCAGGAAGCCAGCGCCCTCGGTGATCGCGGCCATCGTCTCGGCGGCCTTGGCGAGCCCGCCGACCGCGTCCTGCTGCTGCTTCGACCAGCCCTGGTACGCCTCGGCCGCCGCTCCGGACCATTCCGACAGGTCCAGCCGGGCCGCCGACCCGAGATCCGTGGCCTGGCGGTGCAGGGCGGCGGCCACGTTGCGCCAGGTCTGCGCGTTCGCGGCGATCTGCGCGGCGTCGCCGGCCAGCCAGTCCAGTGCCTCGCTCAGCGGCTTGACGTGCTCGATGATCCAGGCGACGCCGTACTGCAACAGCGAGCCGATCGGATCCGAGATCAGCGCGAGGCCGTCGAGGGTCGCGCCGAGCACGCCGAGGCCGGTGTCTATCCAGCTGCCCGACTTGACGCCCTGCTGGATCAGCTCGATGTCCTCGGCGATCCAGACCCCCGCCCAGGCATCCACCGGCTGGTCGATCCTCGCCGCGACCAGCGGATTGACGGTCACGGCAGGCCACCGGCCTGGCGCATGTCGGCGGCCACCTCCTCGTCGGTGGACCGGTAGCCGTGCGCCACCGAGCGCAACCGTTCGGCGGTGTCGTGCAGCGAGTCGGCGGCCTGGTCCATGCCGTCCAGCAGCACGTCCTGAAGTAGGCCCAGCATGACCGGCACCATCACGCACAGTCGCCCGTACGCCTCCGGTCCGGGCCGGGTGGCCGCGCCGGCCTCCCGGGCGGTGCCGATGGCCGCGGCGACGGTCGCCACCCGCCCCGCGTGACCCAGCAGGTCGGCGGGGGTGACCGCGACATGGTCAGCGCCGGCCATCGGTGCCGTCCTCGGTCGACGGCGGCACCCGCCGGGCATACGACTCGATGATCGCGCGGCCGGCGGGGCTGTCGGCCCCGACGGTCTCCGCCGTCGCCTCGGTGACCCGTTCGGCGAGCCGGCCGACCGCCAGGCGGGTGACCTCCATGATCTGCTCGGCGATGTCGGCCGCGCGCCGCCGCCGGATGCCCTCGTCCAGGCGCAGTCCGGTGATCGCGCCGGACGACGAGACCGTGACCTCGACCAGGCCGTCCCGGCTGCGCGCCGTGGCGGTCAGTCCGCGTACCCGGTCGGCCAGCTCGCGCGCCTGCGCGGCCTGCCGTTCGATCCTGCCCTGCCAGTCGTCGACCCAGCGGTCGGCTGCGGCCAGCTCGGCGTCCTCAGGTAACACGCCCACACCTCCCGAAGGGGCATGGTAACGAAAAAGGTCAGCGTATCGCTGCCCTGCGTGCCGATCAGATCACCGAACGCGAGATTCCACCGGCGGCGGGATTCGATCGACCGCGAGGGATTCGTGGGTCGGCGGCGACCGACGCCGACCCACGAACCATCTCAGACCGTGGCGCTGAGCTGCTCGGCGAGCAGCCGGGCGAACCGCGCCGGGTCCTTCAGGTCCCCGCCCTCGGCGAGCAGCGCCATCCCGTGCAGCAGTTCGGCGGTACGCCCCAACGCCTCGGGGTCGGCACCCTGCTCGTGCGCCTTGCGCAGCCCGACGACCAGCGGGTGCGTCGGGTTGAGTTCGAGGATCCGCTTGGTGGGCGGCACCTCCTGCCCCATCGCCCGGTACAGCTTCTCCAGGGTCGGGGTGAGGTCCTGGGCGTCGCCCACCACGCAGGCCGGTGACGTGGTCAACCGCGACGACAGCCGGACCTCCTTCACCTCGTCGGACAGCCGCTCCCCCAGCCAGGTCAGCAACGGCTCGAACTCCTGCTGCCGCTCCTGGAGTTCCGACTCGGCGGCCTTCTTCTCGTCCTCGGTCTCCAGGTCGATCTGGCCCTTGGCGATGGACCGCAGCGACCTGCCGTCGAACTGTCCGACCTGCTCGACCCACACCTCGTCGACCGGGTCGGTGAGCAGCAGCACCTCGTACCCCTTGGCCCGGAACGCCTCCATGTGCGGCGAGTTCTCGACGGTGGACCGCGACTCACCGGTCAGGTAGTAGATGTCGTTCTGGCCGTCCTTCATCCGCTCGACGTACTCGCGCAGCGTGGTGAGCTGTTCGGCGTCGTGCGTCGAGGCGACCGAGACGAGGTCCAGGATGGCTTCCTGGTTGTCGACGTCCTCGATCAGGCCCTCCTTGAACGCGCGCCCGAACTCCGACCAGAAGGTGCGGTACTTCTCGGGCTGCTTCTCCCGCAGGTCCTTGACCGTGGAGAGCACCTTCTTCACCAACCGGCGGCGGACGGCGCGGATCTGGCGGTCCTGCTGGAGGATCTCCCGGGAGATGTTCAGCGACAGGTCGTGCGCGTCCACCACGCCCTTGACGAAGCGCAGGTAGTTGGGCATCAGCGCTTCGCAGTCGTCCATGATGAAGACGCGCTTGACGTACAGCTGCACGCCCCGCTTGCCGTCCCGGCTGAACAGGTCGAACGGCGCGTGGGCGGGGAGGAACAGCAGTGCCTCGTACTCGAAGGTGCCCTCGGCCCGCATGTGGATGATCTCCAGCGGGTCGGTCCAGTCGTGGCTCAGGTGCTTGTAGAACTCGTTGTACTCGGCGTCGTCGACCTCGTCGCGGGACCGGGCCCACAGCGCCTTCATGGAGTTGAGCGTCACCGTCTCGATGACCGGACCGGCCGGTTCGCCGTCCTCGGCCGGCTCACCGGGCCGCTCCACCGTCATCCGGATCGGCCACGAGATGAAGTCCGAGTACCGCTTGACGATCTCGCGGATCTTCCACTCGGCCGTGTAGTCGTACAGGTGGTCCTCGGGGTCCGCGGGCTTGAGGTGCACGGTGACCGCCGTGCCCTGCGGCGCGTCGTCGACCTCCTCGATCACGTACGTACCCTCGCCCGTCGACTCCCAACGGGTGCCGGTGGTCTCGCCGGCCCGCCGGGTCAGCAGGGTGACCTTGTCGGCCACCATGAAGGTGGCGTAGAAGCCGACGCCGAACTGCCCGATCAACTCCTGCGAGCCGGTCCCGTCGGTCGACTCCTTGAGTTTGCGCAGCAGCTCGGCGGTGCCGGACTTGGCGATCGTGCCGATCAGCGCGACAACCTCGTCCCGGGACATTCCGACGCCGTTGTCCCGAACGGTGAGAGTCCGCGCATCGGCGTCAACCGCCAACTCGATGTGCAGGTCGGAGGCGTCGACCGCCAGGTCCTTGTCGACCATCGAGGAGATGCGCAGCTTGTCCAGCGCGTCGGACGCGTTGGAAATCAGCTCACGCAGGAAGACGTCCTTGTTCGAGTAGATCGAGTGGACCATCAGCTGGAGCAGCTGACGCGCCTCCGCTTGGAACTCCAACGTCTCGCGGTTGCTCACGACACTCCCTTCCCTGAGACGGCTACGCCGGAAAGGATACGAGCCGTCGGGCCAGATCATCACGCTGGGCCACGGACAGCTCAGCGCAGCGTCGACCGGCAATGTCCGAACAGCGACGGAATATATCGAGCCACTTTAATTTTGCTGCTCTCCCGCTGGTAGCCGTGCCGGGAGTGTCCAGCAGGCGGTCACCGTCACCGCGGGTCACCCTATCCATTCGCATCGGTGGCTATTGTGGTCAACCTGGTTGGTGGCGGAGGGAATGGCGATGCGGCTGTGCTGATCGGGGAGCGCTATCGGTTGCAGCGCCTGGTCGGTCGGGGCGGAATGGGGCGTGTCTGGCTGGCCCGCGACGAGGTGTTGCACCGCGACGTGGCCATCAAGGAGGTCACGCTGCCGGACTGGTTGGCCGACGAGGACCAGCAGCGGCTCGTCGCCCGGACCATGCGGGAGGCGCGGATCACCGCCCGGCTCAACCACCCGAACGTGGTGAGCGTCCACGACGTGGTGACCGTCGACGGCACGCCGTGGATCGTCATGGAGTACGTCCCGTCCCGCTCGCTGCAGGACGTCCTCGGCACCGCGCCGGTCTCGCCCCGCCGGGCGGCACAGATCGGGCAGGCGGTGCTCGCCGCGCTCATCGCGGCGCACCGGGCCGGCGTCGTACACCGGGACGTGAAGCCCGGCAACGTCCTGATCGCCAGCGACGGGCGCGTCATGCTCACCGACTTCGGGCTGGCCGTGCTCGACGACGGTCGCGACGGGGTCACCCGGTCCGGCATGATCATGGGCTCTCCCGAGTACGTCGCCCCGGAGCGGGCCGCCGAGGGCGTGTCGAGCCCGGCGACCGACATGTGGTCGCTCGGTGCCACCCTGCACGCGGCGGTGGAGGGACGCTCGCCCTACGCCCGGTCGACCGCGATGGCCACACTCACCGCGCTGGCCACCTCGCCACCGGATCCGGCCCCGCACGCCGGGCCGCTGACCCCGATCCTGACCGGCCTGCTGCGCAAGGACCCGGCCCGCCGGCTGACCGCCACCGAAACCGAGCGCATGCTGCGGGGCGTACTGGACAGCACCGCCCTGGACGACCAGCCGACGGTGGCCGACTGGGCCGGGGTGGGCGCGCGGCTCGCCGCGCTGGTCCGCGAGTCGGCGGTGGAACCGACCGGGCCGGGCTGGGCCGAGTTGGGCGCCGCTCCCGAATCCGATTCCGGGGAGGTCCGCACCCGTACCCGTCGGATCTGGTCGCCCGGCGCGGAGCGGGCCGTCACCGAACCCGTCAACCGACGCTGGCTGGTCTCGGTGGTCACCGCCGCCCTCGCGGTCGTGCTCGCGGCTGTCGGCACCATCCTGATCGTCACGTACCACAACAGCACCGACCCGCAGGTCACGGCGACCAGCTCCGCCACACCGACGACCGAGGACGACCCGCCGGGCGGCCCGCACGATCCCGGGCGTGGGGAGCCGCCGCCGCACGGGGCACCGCCGCCGCCGTTCGCCTGCATCCGGTCGGGCCGGGTGAAGCGGGAGATCACCAGGACGGCGACGCCGAAAGACGAGACCTTCGCGCCGCCGCGCGGTTGGACCTGGCACGTCGACAGCAACGGCTTCCGGCTCACCGTGCCGGTGGGTTGGCTCTACTTCCAGGACGACGACGGGGTCTCCTGCTTCCAGGACCCGCTGTCCAGCCGCTCGCTGAGCGTGGAGACCAACACCCCGCCGCAACTGGCCGCCGACGACCCGGTCGGCCTGCTGCGTGGCGAGGAGAGCCGGGGGATCAACAGCGGTGTGTTGCCGAAGTACCAGAAGGTGCGCCTCGACCGGACGGGCCACGGTCCCGGCGCCGAGTGGGAGTGCCGGTGGACCGCCCCGTACGGGGAGCGGCTGCACGCCCTGCGGATCGTGACCGGGGTTTCGGGTGGCCGGGCGTACACGTTGGGCTGGGTGGCGCCGGACGTCGACTGGGCCGGTGACGCCGAGTCGATCGCGACGATCCGGGCGAGCTTCCGGCCGGGGTCATGACGGCCATCCGGACCGCATACCCGGTTGCGACGCGAGGGGCGCCTCTGGTGTCATGCCCGCCATGGGGGACGTACGGGGGCTGCTGAGCAGAGTTTTACCACCACCGGGGCTGCCGCGGAACCTCGCGGTGCAGTCGGCGGTGTACGCGATCGACAACGGCACGTTCCTCACCGGCAGCGTCGTGTTCTTCACCCGGTACGTCGGGTTGACGCCGGTGCGGACAGCCTCTCCGGAGCGGTCCGGCTGACCCGCTGGGCGGCGGTCGCCACGGCCGTGGCCTGCCCGGTCATCGCGTACAGCGGCCGAACCAGCGGTTGGCTGACGGTCGGCGTCCTCGCCCTGGCGGTGCTGCTGACCACCGCGACCGAACTGTGGTCGTCGGCCGCCCAGTGGTACTTCCAGACCGAGGTCCCGCCGGCCGCCCAGCGCGGCGCGTACGTCGGGGCCAGCCGGTCGGTCGCCGGCATCGGTCGCATGATCGGGCCGGCCGCCCTGACGTACCTGGCGATCACCACGGGCGGTTGGGGCTGGTGGGTGATCGCGGGGATCTTCGTCGCCTGCGGCGTGGCGATCCAGCCGGTGGTGCGGTGGATCGAGCGCACTCCCCGCAACGGTGGCCCGGTGCCGACGCCCGAGCCGGTGCCGACGGTCTGACGTCGGCCCCGGCAACCCGGACCGATCCGGAAAGGGACCCGGGCCAGGGATATGACCGGCCGATACGCGGGTAAAGGCAGGCCTCATGAGCAGGACCCAGGAGCACCTTTCGGCACATGCCCGGTCCGAGACGTGGCGGGCCCGCCGGCTCGATCCGCACCACTCGCTCGGGCTGCGGCTCACCGTCGGCGCGATCGCGGCGTTCCTGATCCTGGTGCCGTTCTCGCTGCTCGCTCTGCTGGTGCTCGATGCCTGGCGACCACTGCACGACCTGGACCAGACCGTCACCGACGCGCTGCACGGGTACGCGATCGGCCATCCGCTGTGGGTGGGCCTCATGAAGGTGTGGACCAACGTCTTCGGTCCGCTGCCGCTGCGGGCGGTCGTCGCCGTCCTGGCGTTCTGGCTGTGGCGTCGCGGTGCTCCCCGGCTGGCCTGGTGGGCGGTCACCACCATGGTCGCCGGCGGTCTGCTGGGCGAGCTGCTCAAGCTGCTGGTCGGTCGCCACCGCCCCGATCTGCTCGACCCGGTCGCCCGGGCCACCGGCTACTCGTTCCCGTCCGGACACGCGCTCAACGCGATGCTGGCCGCCGGGGTGCTGGTGCTGGTGTTGCTGCCGTTCGCCCGCGACCGGCCGGCGGGCCGCTGGGGGTTGTGGGCCGGTGCCGTGCTGCTGGCCGGGCTCACCGGCCTGAGCCGGATCGCGTTGGGCGTGCACTGGACCAGCGACGTGGTGGGCGGCTGGCTGCTCGGGGTGGGGGTGCTGACCGCCACCGCCGCCGCCTTCGCCAGTTGGCGGCACCGGGTGGACCGCCGCCGACCACGGCCGACCCGCGAAGGGATGGAGCCCGAGGTGGCCGACCCGGCGGCTCCGGAGGCTTAGCCGAACGCCGTTTCGGGTATCTGCGCGCCCATGTCAGAGATCGCGGTACGGGTGGTCAGGCGGATCGTGCTTCCGGTCGCCCTGTTGCTGGCCGGCATGGTGTTACTGGGTTTCCTGATCACCAAGGTCCTCAACCACACGTGGCCGTTCACCGTGGAGGACTCGGTCAACCGGGAACTCGCATCGGACCGCTCCGGCGACCTCAACAACGTCTCGCTGGTGTTCAGCACGCTGGCCAGCACCCAGGTGATCGTCGCGACGACCGTTCTGGTGGCGCTGGTGCTCTACCTGTGGTTGCGGCGGTGGCGGGAGCCGCTGTTCCTGGCCGCCGCGGTCAGCGCGCAGGCCCTGGTCTTCCTGATCACCACGCTGCTCATCGACCGGCACCGGCCCGAGGTGCCGCACCTGGACGCCTCCCCGCCGACCTCCAGTTTCCCGTCCGGCCACACCTCGGCGGCCACCGCGCTCTACGTCGGCGTGGCGTTGCTGATGGCGTTGCGGGCCAGGAGCACGACCGCCAAGGTGCTCTGGTGGGCGCTGGTCCTGGCTCCGATCGGGGTGGCGCTGGGCCGGATGTACCGGGGGATGCACCACCCGAGCGATGTCCTGGCGTCGTTCATCAACGGCACGACCTGCGTCATCATCATGGCGCGGACGGTGCTGGACCGGACCCTCTCCTGGGGGCGTACCCGCCGGTCCGGCTCGGCGCGGGGTCCGCGCCGGACCGCCGCCACCACGACGCCGGCCGCGACCCCCGGCTGACCCCGACCGCCGGCCCGCAGGGTACGTCGAACGCGGGTCACGCGCGGTGGACGGCGACGACGATCCCGTCCCCGTCGCCCACGGTCCCCGGGAAACCCGCCGGGGCGGCGTCCAGCACCGCCACCGACACCGCGAGGGTTTCGGCCGCGATGAAATCCTGGTACGCCTCGACCACCGCGCGGACCCGCTCCGGGCCGGCGACCAAGAGGGCGATCCGGTCCGACACCTCCAGGCCGGCCTCCCGACGGGCCTGCTGCACCACCCGTACGACGTCCCGGGCCGTGCCCTCGGCGACCAGCTCGGGGCTGAGTTCGGTGTCCAGCGCGATGGTCACCCCGCGCTGCGCCTCGACCACCCAGCCACTGCGCGGCGCCTCGACGATCCGGACGTCGTCCGGACCGATCGTGAACCCGCCATCGGGCCCCCCGACGGTCGCGCTCTGCCCGGTGCGCAGGCTGGCCACCAGCGCCCGCGGATCGGCCGCGCGGATCGCCGCCGCCACCTCCTGGGTCCGGTTGCCGAACCGCCGTCCCAGCGCGCGGAAGTTCGGCTGCACGGTCACGTCGATCACCTCGCTGCCCGCGTCCAGCGGCTGGAGCAGCCGCACGTTCAGCTCGTCACCCACGTCGTCGAGCAGTTCGCGGGGCAGTTCGGTGCCGGCCGGTACCCCGACCAGGGCCCGGCGCAGCGGCTGCCGTACCCGCAGTCCGGCCGCCTTGCGGGCGGCCCGGCCGGCCTCGGTGAGCGCGCGGGCGGTGGCCATCCGGGCCGACAGGTCGGGGTCGATCAGCCCGGTGTCGGGCTCCGGCCAGGTGGCCAGGTGGACCGACTCCGCCGCCGTCGGATCGCCCGGCCGGACGACCCGCTGCCACACCTCCTCGGTGATGAACGGGACGATCGGGGCGAGCAGCCGGGTCAGCACGTCGAGACAGGTGTAGAGGGTGGCGAGCGCGTCCCGGTCGCCGGCCCAGAACCGCTGGCGGCAGCGCCGGACGTACCAGTTGGACAGGTCGTCCACGAAGTCCGCCAGCAGCCGGCCGGCGCGGGCGGTGTCGTAGTTCTCCAGCCGCTCGTCCACCGCCTCGGCCAGCCCGTGCAGTTCACCGAGGATCCACCGGTCCAGGACGGGTCGCGCGCCGACCGGCCGGGCCGCCGCCGGCGCCCAGTCGGCGTGGCTGGCGTAGAGGGCGAAGAACGACGCGGTGTTCCAGTAGGTCATCAGGACCTTCCGGACGATGTCGTCGAGTGGTCCGGACCCGACCCGGCGCTGCGCCCAGGGCGATCCGGAGCAGGCCATGAACCAGCGCAGGGCGTCCGCGCCGTGCGTCTCCATCAGCGGCATCGGGGCCAGGATGTTGCCCAGGTGCTTGCTCATCTTCCGACCGTCCTCGGCGACGATGTGCCCGAGGCAGACCACGTTCTCGTAGGCGGAACGGTCGAACACCAGGGTGCCCACCGCCATCAGCGTGTAGAACCAGCCGCGGGTCTGGTCGATGGCCTCGCAGATGTACTGCGCCGGGTAGCCGGCCTCGAACGCCTCGACGCTGCCGGGCAGGTGCGGGTAGCCGAGCGAGGCGAACGGCATGGCACCGGAGTCGTACCAGGCGTCGATGACCTCGGGGACCCGGGTGGCCGGGTCACCGCACTCGGGACAGTCGAACGTGATCTCGTCGATGTACGGCCGGTGCGGATCCAGCTCCGACAGGTCCAGTCCGGCCAGCTGGCCGAGTTCGGCCCGGGAACCGACCGCCGTGACGTGCCCGGCGCCGCACCGCCACAGTGGCAGGGGCGTACCCCAGTACCGCGACCGGGACAGCGCCCAGTCGACGTTGTTGGCCAGCCAGTCGCCGTACCGGCCGTGCTTGATGTGCTCGGGGTACCAGCTGGTGCGCTCGTTCTCCCGGCGCAGCGCGTCGCCGACCGCCGTGGTGCGGATGTACCAGGACGGCTGGGCGTAGTACATCAGCGGCGTGTGGCAACGCCAGCAGTGCGGATAGGCGTGCTCGAACTCCGCGTACCGGAAGAGCCGGCCGGCTCGGTCCAGCTCCGCCACGAGCAACTGGTCGGCGTCCTTGAAGAAGACCCCGCCGACCAGCGGCACGTCGGGGTGGAACCGACCGTCCGGCGCCACCGGGTTGACCACGGGCAGCCCGTTGGCCCGGCACACCGCCAGGTCGTCGGCGCCGAACGCCGGCGCCTGGTGTACCAGCCCGGTGCCGTCCTCGGTGCTGACGTAGTCGGCCAGCACCACCCGGTGCGCGTCCGGGATCTCGACCAGTTCGAACGGCCGCCGGTAGCCCAACCCGGCCAGTTCCGCCCCGGGCACCGTGGCCAGCACCCGCACCGACCCGTCCCCGGCCGCGACACCGTCTCCGGCTTCGACGCCGCCCCCGGCCGCGACGCCGTCACCGGTGGCACCTGCGGCACCGAAGACCGCGCCGAGCAGCGCCTCGGCGACCACGAAGGTTCCCCGGTCGGTCCGGACCACGGCGTACGGCACGTCCGGGTGGACCGCGACGGCGGTGTTGGCCACCAGCGTCCACGGCGTGGTGGTCCAGATCAGCAGCTCGACGTCCGACTGCCCGGCCAGCGGCTCCCGCAGCGGGAAGCGCACGTAGACCGACGGATCGCGGACCGTCTCGTACCCCTGCGCGACCTCGTGGTCGGACAGCGTCGTGCCGTCCCGGGTGCAGTACGGCGCGACCCGGAAGTCCTCCACCAACCGACCGTCGGCGTGGATCTTCCGCAGCGACCACCACACGCTGTCCACGTACTCCGGGGACATCGTCCGGTACGCGTTCGCCAGGTCGATCCAGTAACCCATCCGCTCGGTGAGCCGCTCGAACTCCCCGACGTGCCGCAGCACCGACTCGCGGCACCGCGCGTTGAACTCGGCCACGCCGATCTTCTCGATGTCGGGCTTGCCGCCGAGGCCCAGTTCCCTCTCGACGGCCAGTTCCACCGGCAGCCCGTGGCAGTCCCAGCCGGCCCGGCGGGGCACCGAGTAGCCCTTCATGGTCCGGTAACGCGGGAAGACGTCCTTGAAGACCCGGGCCTCGACGTGGTGCGTCCCGGGTACCCCGTTGGCCGTGGGCGGACCCTCGTAGAAGATCCACGACGGTCCTTCGGCGGTCCGCGCGAGGCTGCGGGCGAAGATGTCCTTCTCCTGCCACCAGGCGATGATCCGGCGATCCAGCTCGCCAAGGTCGATCCTCGCCGGCAGCGCCGTGAAGGGGGACCGCGTCGAATCCGTCATCTCGTACTCCGCTCCGTCGCTCGCCCGGGCGGGTCGGGCCGCCCACGCAGGGACGAAGCGCAATCATACGGGTGGCTGCGGCGGATCCTCGCCGATTAACCCGTCGATGGTCTCCCGGAGCAGGTCGGCGTGCCCGGCGTGCCGCGCGTACTCGGACTGGAGATCGACCAGGACGCGACGGAGGTTCGGGGACTCGCCGGTGTCGGTGCGCAGCAGCGAGGGCTGGTCCAGGTCTCCGTCCGCCAGCTTGGCGCTCCAGGCCGCGCGGGACCGGTCGACGGCGTCCCGCCAGAGCGCGTACAGCGTCTCCGGTGTGTCGTCCGCCGCCGAGTGCCAGGCCCAGTCCGGATCGGTGGCGAAGTCGGCGGCCCGCCAGGGTCCGCCCATCTCCCCGGTCAGGTGGACCCAGACGTAGTAGTCCTCGACGAGCGCCAGATGCTTGAGCAGCCCGCCGAGGGTCATCGCCGACGGTGGGTACGGCCGGCGGAGGGCGTCCGCGTCCAGTCCTGCGCACTTCCAGGCGAACTGGGCCCGGCCCCGGTCCAGGGCGAACAGCAGCATCTCGACCTCGCCGGCGGTCATCGACGGCTCGGCGATGGTGGTGTCCAGCACGATGTGGTCGGTCATGCGGCAGAGGCTAGGCTCCGCTCCGGACGTTCCACTTCCGGATTGGTGAGCCGTGCTGAGATCCGACGTGAGCCCCACGGCGCGGGCGCTGCTGGCCCTTGAGCTGATCCAGAGCAGCCCGGGCATCACCGCGGACCGACTCGCCGACAAACTCGGCGTCTCCGAGCGGGCCGCCCGGCGGTACGTCGGCATCCTCCGCGAGGCCGGCATTCCGGTCGAGTCCCTCCGTGGCCCGTACGGCGGTTACCGCACCGGCCGTGGGCTGCGACTGCCGCCGCTGATGTTCAGCGCCACCGAGGCGCTCGGCCTGGTCATGGCCGTGCTCGACGGCCACCATCCGGCGAGCGACCCGGCCGACCCGGTCGGCAGCGCGCTCGGCAAGCTCGTCCGGGCGCTTCCCGAGAACGTGGCCGCCCAGGCCGAGGCCGTCCGCCGCACCACCGCCCCGGCTCCCGACCGGGCCGCCGTCCGGCCCGACCCGGAGACCACGGCGACCCTGGTACGCGCCTGCGCGGCCGGCCGTCGCGTACGTCTCGGCTACCGCTCCGAGACCGGATCCGAGTGGGACGTCGAGGTCGACCCGTGGGCGGTGGTCGTCCGCCACGGGCGCTGGTACCTGCTGTGCCGGACCCATCCCGGCGACGCCCGGCGGGCGTACCGGATCGACCGGGTACGCCGGACGACGATCCTGGACGACACGTTCACCCCACCCCGCGACCTGGACCCGGTGGCCACGCTGGAGGAACATCTCGCGGTCGGCTGGGAGTACGACGTCGAGGTCGTCATCGACGCGCCCGTGGACGAGGTGACCCGGCGGCTGCCCCGGGCGCTCGGCACGGTGGAACCGCTCGACGCCGGGACCACCCGCCTTGTCGGCAGCACCAGCAACCCCCGGTGGTACGCCGAGCAACTCGCGGCGATCCCGGTGCCGTACCGGATCCTGCGCTGCCCGCAACTGCGGGACGCCGCCCGCACCCTCGGCCAGCGGCTGCTGGCCGCCGCCAGCGACGACGGCGCCGAGAGCGGGGTCCCGGCGTCCCAACCGGCCGGGCCCGGCGGTCGGGATCGGTATCTCAGCTGACAACCGGGAAGGTCTCCCCGCACCCGGTCCGGCGGCAGGCCGCGAACAGCGCAAGGATCCGCAGGGCCCGCTGGCTGGTGCCGGTGAGCTGGCCCGGCGTCTCCGCGCACCGGCCGTCGGCGGCGCAGAGCCCGACGCGGATCCAGGCGTCCGCCGGGCTGTCCGGGCTCCGCTCGAGCCAGCTACCGACGGCCGAGGCGAACAACGACGGCTCCGCCGCGCCCCGCGTCGCCGCGTAGACACCGTCGCCCAACCTCAGCTCGCCGGCCACCCGGGCCGCCTCGGCGTGCAGCATCGGATCACGCAGTGCCCGGGCGGCGAGTTCGAGGATCGCGGCGAGATGGACCGGGACGGACTCCCGCAACCGGCGGGCGTCCAGGACCAACCGGCGGACCCCGTCCCGGGCCGCCGGGTCGAGCCGCTGGGTCCGGCCGAGCCCGACCATCCGGGCCAGCATGGCGACCGCGTCGTCCGGCGGGTGTCCCAGGTCGGCGCTGCCGAGTTCACGCCGGGAGTATGCCGAGACCTCGCGCAACTGGGCGTCCAGGATCGCCACCCGCTGCGAGCCGGGGGGCCCGGCCCGCTTCCGTTCGGGCAGCCAGACCGTCGTCAGGGTGCCGGCGAGCCGGGCGGCGTACCGGCTGCCGACTGCCAGCATGGTGGCCAGCCGCATGGCGGCGCAGGTCGAGTCGAGCGAGTCCGCGGCGGCGCCCGGCGGCGGCCAGCCCACCCGGGAGTACGCCTGTGGGGCCGGCACCCGCGCGTCGGGGCAGCCGGATCGCCGAGCGTGGTACGTGGCCTGGAGATCGGCAGTCGTCGAGCCGGGCAGCCGCACACCGCCGTCGGCGGCGACGATCGCGCACAGCCGGCCAACGGGCCGGGCGCCGGTGCGCAGGCCGAGCCGCCGCGCCGCGTCGACCAGGTCGTCGCCGCTGCCCAGCAGGACCGGATCGGGTGGCTGCCGGTCGAGCGAGGCGCGGGTACGGTCGTACGCCGACTGGAGGTCCACGCCCACGAGCTGCGACGGCGGGAGCAGGGCCGCGATCTGGAGCAGCGGCACGGCGTCGGTGACGATGGCCTGGCCGTCCGGCACCGGTGGCAGACCGCGCAGCGCGGCCACGGCGGCCAGCCGGACCGGCTCGGGCGCCGGCAGGCCGAGCTGGTGCAGCACCTGAAGGGCGGACGCCGTACTGCCCCAGCTACCCACCTGTTCGTCGGCCGAGGCCCGGTACCGGTCACCGGCGAGCAGGGCGTCGACCGTCCGGCTCACCGCTGGCGCGTCGGCAGGCATCCGCAGCCGCTGGGCGATGTCCACCGCGTACCCGAGTTGGGCCATCGCCGGCAGGCCGCTGCCGCCGTCCCGCCCGGTGGCGGCCTGGCTCAGCCAGGTCGCCATGCGCGACGGCACCAGCCGGGCCGCCCGGCCGGGCGCGAACTCGGCGAGACGCAGGTTCCAGTACGTGTCGTAGAGCGAATATGGTTGCCGGCCCGGGTCGCCCGTGCCGTTCAGGAAGTAACCGCTCCGGCCGTCCGTGACCCACAGGTCCTCGACCAGGTCACGCAGGAACTGGTCCCCCGGCGGCGTCAGGGCGGCGGCACCGGGATCGCGACCGTCCGGGCCGCCGTTGCGGCCGGGATGGACCGTGCCGGCCGTCCCGGAAGGGACCGTGCCGGCCGCGCCCGTCCCGTCCTGGCCGGCGCAACCGACGACCCCGGCCAGGACGGCGACCAGCACCGCCGGCAGTACGCGGGCCTTGGACAGCATCGACACCTCCGCTGGGTTCGCCGGACCGCGGGGCGCGGCCCGGCGAACTGCCGGACCGCGCCCGACGTGCTGCCTCAGCAGCCACCCCACGGGGAGAGGCCGCCGAAGTTCTGCTGCACGTCGTGACCGGCATAGCCGGTCGTCGCGTAGTAGCTCGTGCCGAACTGGAAGGTTCCGGTCACGTTGTGGTTGACCCGTCCGATGCTGCCGCCCGAGGTGCCGAACCGGATGTCGTTCCAGCTGTGTGACATCCGCCAGTCCTGGCTGGCGGTGGTCTGCCAGTCCACCGTGCCGGTGCCGTAGTTCAGCGTCGCGCTGGGCGGACCGCCACTGATGGAGAGGCTGATCGCCGTGTAGTTGACGTCCCAGGTGTCCTTGAGCGTCACCGAGGTGGCGTTCAGCGGCGACACCCCCCACCAGTTGGTGTACGAGGTGTTCTCGGTGAACCGGGCACCCGAGATGAAGCCGAACGGGATGTAGTTGATGATCGACCTGTTGCGCCCGTAGGCGTCGATCCGGTCCGTCGAGCCACCCTGTGGGGTGATCTGCCTGCTGGCGCTCGGGTTGAGACAACCCATGTCGACGTCGATCCCCTGGATGGAGATCCCGCCGCCGGTGGACGTGGCAGCCGGTGCCGGGCCCGCCTTCGCCTTGTCGACGAAGCCCGGGGCGGACCGGTAGACCGCCCCGCCCGGATAGCTCTCCATCACCGTCCAACCGCCCGCCGTCGGGGTCTTGTCCACGGCGGATGCCGCCGCCGGGACACCGGCGACCACCGCGAGACCGAGCGCCGCGGCGAGGCCGCCACGCAAGCACGCCCGCCGTGCCCGTCCACCCGGCTCCGTTACCGCCGACCGCGGCGGATCCATTCCTGCGTTCCTGATCACTGTGCCTCCCGTGTCGATCGGTTCGCGACCGGCTCCGCCCGAGCCCCCCGGCGGCGGAGCGTGCCGGTGGCGAGACCACCGGTGCGCCCCGGCAACCTGAAACCGCCGGGCTCGACAACGCCTCGGGTGAAGCGGTCGGGCCTCACGATCCGGACCCGGACCCGGAGCGGACAAGGGACGCCCGCCGATCCGTTGCAGGTTCCTGCAACCCCGTCGGCGCCTCCCCTTCCGCCGCGCCTCTCCCGGGTGGTGTGCTGGAACACGTCGAAGGATGGCCGGGGGGCGGCCGTCCTGATGACCACGGGGGGGTAGTGATGGCTGAGGTGGTGGCGGTCGAGTCCCGACCGATTCCCCGACTCACCAGATGGGGCGTCTCGGCTGACGCCGACCTGGTCTACCGGGCACTGTGCATGAGCGACGGCGCCCGCACCGGAAGACGTCTGAGCCGGGATCTGGGGCTTGCCCCGGATCGGGTACGGCGGGCCCTGGACGAACTGGCCGCGATCGACGCCGCGGCGCCGACGGGGTCGGGTACCACCAGCCGACAGGATCGGCTGTGGCTGCCGCGCCCGGCGGAGGCCGTGCTCCAGCGGCTACGCCGGGGGCGGATGCCGCAGCCCGTCCCGGAACGGTGGCACCGGCAGGTCGCGGCGCTGTCCGGCGCGGGATTGCAGACCGTCGAGCAGGTCTCGGTACGCCGGTGGTCCACCCGTGCGCTGACTCGGCGCCGGGTCGCGCATCTCGTCGCCGCGGAGCGCCACGAACATCTGGCGATCAACACCGAGGAGGTGTTCGATGCCGACGCGATGACCGCCGCACTCCCGGTCGACCGCCTGATGCTGGACCGGGGCATCCGGCTTCGGGTGCTGGGCCTGCCGCCGCTCGACGGGGACCGATCCTGCGCCTACGCGCAGGAGCTTGGTGATGTCGGGGGGATGTATCGGGAACTGCCCACGCTGCCGATGAAGCTGCTCGTCTTCGACCGGCGCAGGGTCCTGTTCCCGGCGGACCCACTCGACTTGGAGGCCGGGTACATCGAGATCGACGATCCGACCGTGGTGGGGTCCCTGTGCGGCACCTTTCACCGGTTGTGGGCGCAGGCTCGGGATCCACGCCGTCAGGGGGTTGTACCGATCACTCTCACCACGCGCGAACAGGCGCTCGTCGCCCTGTTGGCCGCCGGGCACAGCGACGAGTCCGCGGCGGCCGAGTTGCGGATCAGCGTACGCACCGTCGCATACGCCATGCGGGCGCTGATGGACCGGGCCGGCGTGGAGAACCGGTTCCAACTCGCCCTTGTTCTCGGCGCCACCGGCGCCGCGCCGCTGCCACCGCAGGTGACCGCGACGCCGGACGTCCCCGGCACGCCGGATGAGCGGAGGTAGGACATGCGCCGGTCAGCGACTCCGTTCACCGTTTCCTTCGCCGCCGTCGCGGCCTGGCTCGCGGTGACGCTCACCGTCGGCACCCTGCCGGCGTCGGCCGACCGGTCGATGCCGGCCGCGCAGACGGTCATCGGTCCGCTGACCGGTGGCCCCACGTTGACGCCCCGGCCCACCAGCACGGCGAACGGGGTCGCCTGGTCCGCCGCGTCCTGCGCGACCGGCGAGCTGACCCGGCTGGAGCCGAGCCCGGAACTCGTCATGTTTGTCTCCGGCGCGGTCAGCCTGTGCAGCGCGTACCTGGCGAAGTACCGGTTCAACGTGGTGCTGTTCCGGCCGGACTGGGACACGGCCATCGCACAGGCCACCAATCTCCTGCCGTACGCGGAGAACGGCCCGACACCGGTCACCGGCGTGCTGCGGTCCACCCCGAGCGTCGGGACACTGGGCGTCTGCCTCATGAGCGGTCCCAGCGTCCGGATGGGTTGCGTCCGGCTCGACTTCGAGCTGGGGCGTCCGGCCACGATGCACTCGATCCCCAACACCGATCCGCTGGTGAACAGGCCGGTCGTCTACGTCGACGACAACCTGGACGTCCCCGCGGTGGGCGGCTTCTGCGGCTCCTGCGTCGGGCTGTCCTGACCGACGACCGGACGGACCGGCTCACCCCGGCGCGGAAGGCAGCGGCCGGTACTCGTACCAGTCGAAGGCCGCGCTGCCCTCGGTGACGTACATCCCGATGACCCGGCCGGTGAAGCCGGCCGCCACCTCGGTCGACAGGTACCGTCCGTCGAGTTCGGCGAGGACGACCGGCCCGTCCTCGGTGGCCACCTCGAAGCTGACCATGTCGCACGTGGTGGGTCGGACCCCGAGGGGGGCTCCGGGCGCCGCGACCTGGTCGGCGGCGGTCACGATCGGCGGGAGCAGGTCGTGGGTCCGGGTGGCGATCGTCAGGGTGACCGGCCCGTCGGGCACCGGCTGCTCGCCGAAGACCTGGCGGAACGGGCCCACCCGGCCGACGGCCCGGGCCACGCCGCCGGAGACCTCCAGGTCGTAGTGGTGCGCCTCGTCGATCCGGATGGTCAGGCCGGCTCGGCCGGTCCCGGGGTCGACCCGGACGGTGACCCGGCAGTCGTGGTGCTGCTGGCGCCGGGCCACGATGGTTGCTCCGGCCCGGTCCAGGGTCGTCCCGCTGGCGTGCAGGGTGAGCCAGCCGGGTCGGTCGGTCAGGGACGAGTTCGCGTCCGGTCGGGAGCGCGGCGAGATCCAGGTCGGGGCCAGCTCGGCCGCGTCGAAGTCGTCGCGGTCGGCACCCGGATCGGGGGCCGCGGCAGTGGCCGGTGCGCTGCCGGCCGGCGCCGGGGTCAGTTCCACGACCGGATCGGTCACCGGCCAGCCGTCCACCCAGCGCACCGGCACCAGGAACACCTCGCGGCCGAGCACGTGGTACGGCGGCCACTGACCCTTCGCGCGGATCCCGAGCAGGATCATCCACCAGCTGCCGTCCACGGCCTGGACCAGGTCGGCGTGTCCGGTGGCCTGGATGGGCTGGTTCGTGCTCCGGTGGGTGAGGAAGGGGTTGGCCGGGCCGGGTTCGAAGGGGCCGCGCGGGCTGCGACCCCGGGCGATGGAGACGGCATGGCCGGTGTGCGTCCCGCCCTCGGAGACCAGCAGATACCACCAGTCACCGATCTTGTAGAGGTGCGGCGCCTCCGGATACTGGCCGCCGGTGCCGGACCACATCGGCAGCGGTCCTTCGAGGACCGTTCCCGCCTCGGGATCGATCCGGTAGGCGTCCACCCCGGAGGTGGTCAACCAGCAGTCGCCGTTGTCGTCCCAGGCCAGCGAGGGATCGACGTGCGGCAGTTCGAAGCAGACCGGATCCGACCAGGGCCCGGCCGGGTCGGTGGCGGTGACGATGAGGTGTCGGCCGGTGCTGACGTTCGTGGTGGCGACCCAGAACCGCCCGTCGTGGTGCCGGATCGTCGGCGCGAAGATGCCCCGGGACGCGTCGGTGTCCATCGGGATGTCCAGCTGGCCCGGTCGGTCGAGCACGTTGCCGATCTGCCGCCAGTTCACCAGGTCGCGGCTGTGGAAGATGGGCACCCCGGGGACGTACTCGAAGCTGGAGCAGACGAGGTAGTAGTCCGCACCGACCCGGCAGACGCTGGGGTCCGGGTGGAAGCCGGGAAGCACCGGGTTCCGATAGCTGCCGGTAGGCGGGCTGATCATGGACATCCCTCATCGTGGCGCGGATCCGTCCGTCCGGCAAGGTCCACGTGACCGCTCGGCGAACTGTCCGTCACCAGCCCGAGCGAGGCTGCCGGTGACAGTTCTCACGTCGACTATCTGGCGCGGGTTCCCGCTGGACGATCCCCAGGCCACCCCGAGAACAGCATCGACATATTCGAATCGAGCGAGATAGACGGCCTTGGTGGGGAGCCGGGACCATGCTCCAATTGCCTTCGACGGGCAGCGCGCTCCGTCCGGTGTCGGTAACGCCCGGTGAACCCGGCCGCCGACAATCCCGGACCACCGTCGATCGCTCCAGTGCTCGAAGACCGGCACTTGAAGTAAACGCCTGACGACACGCCACCGACGCACGTGACAGGTGCGAGCGGTCGGTGGCGCTCGCGGGCGTTCGGGGGACCCAGGGGGTCGAACTGACCATGTCAACGCGTCATCGACACATCATCCGCGTGGCCGCGGCAGCCGCAGCCGTCGCGATCGGGACCGCGCTGGCGGCCGCACCGGCCGCAGCGCAGCCCAGCACCACGCTCGCTCCACTGCTGCCGGCCGAGGGCGGCCAGCCGAACGGCGGTTACATCGTCGTACTCAAGGCCGACCCGGCCGGCGGCAGCGGCGACGACGCCGTGGCCACGGCCCAGCGGGCGGGCGGCGAGCGGATCCACCGCTACGTCCGGGTGTTGCGGGGCTTCTCCGCGACGCTGAAGCCCGCCGCGCTCGCCGCGGTACGCGCCAATCCGAACGTCGCCTACGTGCGCGCCGACGCCACGGTCCAGGCCGTCGAGCCGGCACCGCGGGGTGGCGGTGAAACCACCCAGACCAACCCGCCGTCCTGGGGACTCGACCGCATCGACCAGCACAACCTGCCGCTGAACCAGCAGTACAACTACAACACGGTCGGCACCGGTGTCACCGCGTTCGACCTGGACAGCGGCATCCGGGCCACCCACGTCGACTTCGGCGGCCGGGCGCAGGGCGCCTACGACGCCGTCGGTGACGGCAACGGCACCAACGACTGCCACGGGCACGGCACGCACACCGCCGGCACCATCGGCGGCACCACCTACGGCGTCGCCAAGAACGTCCAGATCCGGGCGGTACGGGTGCTGATGTGCGACAACAGCGGCACGAACGCCGACCTCATCGAGGGCCTGGACTACGTGGCCACCCACGTGGTGTCGCGGTCGGTGGCCAACCTCAGCCTCGGGCACTACGGCTCCGAGGTGAACACGGCCGTCGAGAACATGATCGACGCCGGCGTGCTGCCGGTGTTCGCCGCGGGCAACGACAACGGGGACGCCTGCCTCAACAACCCGCGTTCCTCACGCGGCATCGTGGTCGGGGCGACCTCGGTCGACGACAGCCGGGCGTCGTTCTCGAACTACGGCTCCTGCGTCGACGTCTTCGCCCCCGGCGACAACATCACCTCGGCGGGCATCAGCAGCGACACCGCCGTGGCCTCCGGCTGGTCGGGTACCTCCATGGCCACGCCGCACGTGACCGGCTGGCTGGCCCGCTACCTGGAGAGCAACCCGACGGCCACGCTGGCGCAGGCCAAGACCGCGCTGATCAGCTCGGCGACCACCAACGTGATCACGAACGTCGGCACCGGTTCGCCGAACCGGCTGCTCTACGCCGACCCGGGCACCAGCACCCCCGACACCGTCGCGCCGTCGACCCCCGGTACCCCGGTGGCCAGCGGCGTCACGTCCACGTCGGCCACCCTCACCTGGGCGGCCTCCACGGACAACGTCGGGGTGGCCGGATACGACCTCCAGCGGGCGGTCGGCACCGGCTCGTTCGCCTCGGCCGGCACCTCCAGCACCAACTCGTTCAGCGCCACCGGCCTGACCCCGAACACCCAGTACCGCTACCAGGTTCGGGCCAGGGACGCCGCCGGCAACACGTCGGCGTACTCGGCGGCGGTCACCTTCACCACGCCCGCTGCCAGCAACAACTGCAAGGTGGCCTACACGCTCAGCAGCGGGGGCAGCAGTTTCACCAGCAACATCGTCATCACGAACACCGGCACCAGCACGATCAACGGGTGGACCCTCGCGTTCGCCCTGCCCAGTGGCCAGACCTTCGGTAGCGGCTGGTCGGCGACCTGGACCCCGAGCGGGCAGAACGTGACGGCCGCGTCCCTGTCGTGGAACGCGACCATCAACCCGAACGGGACGGCGACCATCGGGTTCAACGGCAACGGCTCCGGCACCGCCAAGCCGACCGCCTTCACCCTCAACGGATCACCCTGCACCATCGTCTGATCTCCGTTACCCACCCGGGTCCCGGGGGGGGGGGGGGGGAGGGAGGGGGGGGGGGGGGGCGGGGGGGGGGGGGGGGGGGGGGGGGGGGGGGGGGGGGGGGGGGGGGAGGGGGGGGGGGGGGGGGGGGGGGGGGTGGG